>PWUC01000137.1 GCA_003562655.1 Clostridia bacterium | reverse complement strand
GAATCCAGCCTGAGTTTTCTCGGCCTCGGCGTGATTCCGCCGACGCCCACCTGGGGGGCCATCATCAACGGCGGCAGGCAATTCTTGACGCGAGCGCCCTGGATTTCCACTGCTGCTGGTGCTGCAATTTTCATCACGGTGCTGAGCATCAACCTCATGGGCGATGGCCTGAGGGATTTTTTGGATCCCAGGATCACCGTGTGAACTCATCGGAAGCTTCCGCGGACTGCGCCTCCCTCGCATGACCAGCAGCATACTCGGCTGTGTTCTGGGAGGAGGCGCTTCTTCTGTAGCAGTGGCATCTACGGCGCTGCACACCTGTCACATGAGGGGGTGGTCCTGTTGAGCCGTTTTGATCTGGTTCTCAGTGGCGGCCGGGTGGTGGATCCCCACAACGGCATCGATGCAGCTCTGGACCTGGGAATCGCCAACGGGCAGATCGCGGCCGTCGAGTCCTGCATTTCGGGTGCCAGGGCGCGCAGGATAATTGAGCTGGAGGGGGAGGTGGTCTTCCCCGGCGTCATCGACAGCCATGTACATGTCGGCCGGGGCCGGGGCGTTGGATATTCCATGACGGCGGCCGCCGGGGTGACGACCCTGGTTGACTTCGGGTGTGCCATGCCCGATTTGCTGCCCGGGTTTCGGGAGGGAGGCGTGGGGCAGACCGTGGGCGCCCTGTACCCGATCAACGGCGATCTCAGCGGGAGGGATGCGCGTCGGAGCGAGATCGAGGCCCTTGTGGACGGGGCCCTGACTGAGGGTTCACTGGGCATAAAGATCGTGGGCGGCCATCATCCGCTGACCCCGGAAACTACAGCTGAGATCATCGATGTGGCCAACGACCGCGGCTGCTACATCGCCTTTCATCTCGGCACGACGGACACCGGCAGTCACCTCGAGGGCGTCAGAGAGCTGCCGGGTCTGATCGGCGACAACCGGCTTCATGTGGCCCATCTGAACAGCTACTGCCGGGGCATGGTCAAAGATCCCGCCGAGGAAGCCCTGGAGGCTGTCCGCATCGTACAACGGCTTAGAGACCGGGTGGTGGCCGAGTCCTATCTTGGTACTATCAACGGCACCAGCGGAAAATGTGCAGGGGGTGAACCCGTGAGCCATGTCACGCGAAACTGCCTCCTGATGAAGGGCTATGATCCCACGACTGACGGTCTGCGGCAGGCCATTGCTGAAGGGTTCGGCAGCGTTCGCGTCGAGCGCGGGGGGCGCATGGTACTTGTCACCGGTGATGAGGGTGTGGACCTGTGGGAGACCGGGGACACGGACCTGCCGATGAGCTTCCCCGTGAACTCGCCCCAGGCCACCTTCATAACGGCAACGGCCAGAGACGACAGCGGGGAGTTCATTGTTGATGCCATCTGTACAGATGGCGGTGCAAACCCGCGCAATGTGGCTGTGGAGCGCGGCATGGCCCTCGTCCGATACGGCGCCCTCACCCTGAAAGAGCTGGCGAAGAAGGTTTCCGCGGCACCGGCGGAGATGTTTGGTCTGACGTCAAAGGGCCACCTCGGTGAGGGTGCGGACGCCGATATCACCACCGTTGATCCCGTGAAGGGTGTGGCCTCCATGGCGGTGGCCCGCGGACAGCTGATCATGCTCGGTGGCGTGGTCATGGGAGGCAAGGGCACCATCCTCACGACCTCCCGCGGTGCACCGGCCCTCGAAGAGGCACGGTGTTCTGCCTGTGCCGTCAACCTGGAGCAGAGCCGTCTCTACCGGTGAGACGGTGCCGGATGCACCGGGCAGAGGGGGTCCATGGAAGGTGCAGTGGCTGAGGGGGGCCTCAGGAGACGGGAGCACGCCGGGCCGCCGCCCCTGCCATCCGGCGTTGGGATTTCCCCTGTCGGGGGTGTCGGGTCGTCGATGAGCCGGGAGCTGATGGGAAGGCGGGCGAAGACGGCGGCCCGGCTGCTGATGATGGGTCTTGCTCCCTGATGGGTCCCAACGAGACTGCACACCCGGATGCAGATGTGTGCTGCCGAAGGCGATCATCGCCGTCGGCCGTCCGCCTCCCCCTTTCCCGTGGTCCTATCGGACCGGCAGTCGGTCACGCTATTCCTCTGAGGATAGGGTCTCACCGAGTTTCCGTCCCGCCGCCGCTGCCTCCTGCAGCTCGTCTTCTGTGGGCCGGTACTGCACGTTGATGAAGTCGACGGGTGCCTCCCACCCCATGGACTCGATGAAATCGTGCACTTCCCCGGCTCCCTGTCCGCTCCAGCCGTATGAGCCGAAGGCCAGACCCAGGCGCTTCTGCGGCCTCAGACCCTTCAGGTAGGTCAGAAACCCGGCCACTGTTGGGAGCATGCCGTTGTTGAGTGTCGGGGTGCCGATCAGAAGAGCGCGGGAGGTGAGGACATCCGTCATGATTTCCGACATGTGGCTGTCCTGCAGGTTGCGGATCGTCACCGGGACACCCGTCTCCTCCAGGCCCCGCCTCAGGGCCTGAGCCAGCTGCCTGGTGGAGTCCCACATGGTGTCGTATACGATCAGCGCCCGGGGGTCGGTCTCGTGGTTGGCCCAGCGAGGGTACACCTCAAGGAGCTCGGGCGAAAACTTCCTCCACACGACCCCGTGGCTGGGGCAGATCATATCAATCGGCAGGTCTGCCAGGGCATTGAGGGCCCTGCTCACCTGCAGGCCGTAGGGGAGGACGATGTTGGCATAGTACTTCGCGGCCTCCTCGTGCAGGAGGTCCCAGCCGATCTCGTCGTCGAATCGTTCGTGACTGGCTATGTGCTGTCCAAAGGCGTCGTTGGGCATAAGCAGACGGTCCTCGCCGATGTAGGTGACCATGGAGTCGGGCCAGTGCACCATCGGGGTGTGCACGAAGGTCAGGGTGCGGTCGCCAATGCAGACCTCGTCGCCGGATTGGACCACCCGGTAGTTGTAGTCGCCGTGGTAGTGGGTCAGACCGTCCTTGCCCCGGGGCGAGGTGATCACCTGGGCGGCGGGAGCGGCCTCCAGCACCCGCGGCAGGCTGCCGGAGTGGTCCATCTCCACGTGGTTTGCCACCACATAGTCTATTTCTGAGGGGTCGCAGACCTGCGAGATCCGCTCCAGCATCTCGTCGGCCAGATAGTGCTTGACCGTGTCTACCAGCGTCACATGCTCGTCCATGATGAGATAGGCGTTGTACGTGGTGCCCCGCGGGGTCAGGTACCCGTGGAAGTACCTCAGATCCCAGTCGATGGCTCCCACCCAGTACACGCCGGGTTTCAGCTGCACAGGCTGCATTTTATCTGCTCCTTCCGAATGTGCGTATGTTGCCCGGGCGGTGTGCGGTTTGAGGTGGACGGGAGGTGAACCGCAGGGCGGCTCACCTCTCGCTGTCACTCCTTCTCGAAGGCGTCCTTTGCCGCGCCGCAGATGGGACACGTCCAGTCATCGGGCAGATTCTCGAAGGGAGTGCCCGGTTCCACACCGTTGTCGGGATCTCCCTCCTCCGGGTCATAGACGTAACCGCAGATGGTGCAGACATACCTGTCCATGGCAGCATTCCTTTCCTGGTGATCCTTCTCCCGGGGCGCCACGGGCGCGGTCCGGGGCGTGGTTCCTCTCTTGACCTGGTGGTAGTAGGCATAAGTCATGGGATTTCCCCCGGCGAGGACTTCGGCCTCGGTGACCTCGAATAGAAAGACGGTGTGGGTGTTCGCATCCATCTCCCCCACAACTCGCCCAGCCAGGTAGCTGAGCACGTTTTCCGTCACGTAGGGGACCCCGTCGCTGCTCACCTGGTGGGAGACCTCCGCAAACTTGTCGGCATCGCGCCCGCTGCTGAAGCCGAACCTGCCGATCAGGGCGAGGGGGGTTTCCTGCTCAAGGACTGAGACCGTCAGGAGTCCGCTGGACCTGATGAACTCGTGGGTCAGGTTCTCCTTGTTGATGCTGACGGCCATCGTCGCAGGCTCATTGGAGATCTGCATGGCTGCATTGGCCACCTGGCCGTTCTTTGCCCCGCCCTTTACCGAACAGACCAGGTAGAGCCCGTATGTGATCCGGTGTAGCGCCCTTGCGTCTACTGTTGCCACCTCCCGGTGCTGTCATTGCCTCCAGTTGCCACCGATTTGATCTACCGGCGGCGGGTCGCCTGCCGCGTCAACCGTCCGGAGATCCCTGGTGACATCCTGCTATATGATACCATATTCCACGGCAGGTCAGTCGAGCCAGATCCATCTCGTGAAGGGACTGGCTTTTCCGGCAGCGGCGCAGGGAACGCCCAGACTGGTGCAGAAAACCTGGACACAGGCACACTGTCCGGTGGTGCGAGGTTCGGGTGCGGAGGGGTCCGAGGTGGTCTCATCGGTCCCTGAGATGTTGAGGTGGACCCGGAGCGCGCAATCCTCGGGTCGCGCTGCCGGTGAGGATCTGTTCGCAGGCCTGCAGTGTGCCTGATGGCTTACATAGACGCCCAGGAAACCGGTGGGCGGATGGTCGCCCGGGAGGGCACCTCCGGGGCGCTGGTGCGATGTCGGCGCGGGGCGGCCCCTGCCGGACGAGGGAGGGGGGATGGCATTGAGGAGATGGTCATTGGTGCTGTTCGACTACGGTGGCACATTGGTGGACTTCTACCGGGGCGACCAGTTTCCCGGGGTCCTGCGGTCTGCGCTTTCCCAGGCGAGTTCGGTCGTGCTCGAGGGAGGCGAGAGCGTGCCCCCCGATGAGATCCTGTGGAGCAGGGTGTCGGCAGAGGACTATGAGCGTCCGGATCACCGGGTCAGACCCCTCGAGGATCGGCTCGCCCGGATCTTTGGTATCTCTGATACTGCCGTGCTGGAGGCTGCGTCGGCCGCTTTCACGCGGGTGGTCAGAGCCCGCGGCACCGTCATCCGCTGTGCCCACAGGGTACTGGTAGACCTCACCCGACGGGGCTACCGGCTGGGCCTGGTGTCCAACACACCCTGGGGATGTCCCGGAGCAGAGTGGCTCGGGGACCTGGAGGCCCGCGGGTTGAAGGGATTCTTTGAGCAGATGATATCCTGTCGAGATGTGGGGTACCGCAAGCCCGCACCCGAGGTCTATCGCCATGTCATTGAGCTCTTCGGGGTGGAGGCCGGTGAATGCCTCTTCGTGGGCGATGACGCGGAGTGGGACCTGCGGGGCCCACGCAACATCGGCATGGATGCACTGTTGCTCGACCGGTGGGGACGGCAGGAGTACAAGCCTTCGGTGCGCACACTGGCCGAGGTCATCCCGTATCTTGATGTTTGAAGTCGCAGATGCCTCATACTCGGCTGCGCGTGGGTGTGATAAGATGTGGTAGTCATACCGTGAGGGAGAGGAGGTCTCCGCATGAAGCCAGCTCTTCCCACCAAAGGCATCCGGATTGACGCCACCCGGGGCTCCATCGTCAACTCTCTGGTCCGGCTTGCAGGGCCAATACTGACCGGCAATGTGGCCATGGTTGTGTATGGGGTGGCGCAGACCTTCTGGCTGGGGCGGGCAGGCGCCGATGCGGTTGCCGTTGTGGCCATGGCCTTCCCCTTAATGGTCTTTTTCTGGGCCGTCGGAGACGGCGTTGTCATGGGTGGGGCGGCCCTCGCGGCCCGCTATGTTGGCTCAGGAGACGATGAGAAGGTGACCCGGGTTGCTGGACACGTGGCGCTGGTCGTCTGCCTGTACTACCTGGTGCTGGCTTTCATCGTGGTGCCGGTCCTGGAAGGGCTCGTGGTCCTCGTCGGCGCCCCGGTCGACATCGCAAAAGATGTCGCCCTCTTTGTGAGAATCATGCTGCTGGGCATGCCGCTGACTGAGATATTCTATGTGTATTCGGCCCTTCTGCAGGGCATTGGCAACAGCGTGACCCCCATGAAGATGCTCACGGCGGCCATGTTGATGAACATGGTCCTTGATCCCCTTCTCATCCTGGGCCTTGGTCCCTTTCCTGCCCTGGGTGTCGCCGGCGCGGCCGTGGGAATCATTGCCTGCCGCGGGGTTTGGGCGGTCATATGCCTGCATTTGCTCCTTCGAGGTACCCACGGCGTGAGGTTGACGCTGGATGATCTCAGGTTGGATCCGGCACTGCTCCGCCGCCTGGCAAAGCTGTCCCTGCCCATTGGCGGTGAGAAGCTCCTGCAGGGTGCGGAGCAGATCGTTCTGGTCTCTATTGTCGCGGGCTTCGGCGCGGGAGCCCTGGCGGCCTATGGCGTGGGAACCCGAATACTGTCCCTGGCCACAATGCCCGGGTTTGCCGTGGGGACGGCGGTGACCACCCTGGTGGGGCAGAACCTCGGAGCCGGGCAGATGCAGAGGGGTGAACAGGCCACCTGGACCAGTGGGGGGCTGACATTTGCCCTGCTCACCGCCCTCGGTGTTGCCATGGCAGTGGCCGCCGAGCCTCTCATCGCGCTGTTCAATGCCGAGCCACAGGTCCTCAGACACGGGATCATCATGCTGCGCATCCTGGGCCCCACGGTTGGCCTCTTTGGTGCCTTCATGACCTTCGCCGGCACCTACAGGGCCATGGAAAGGACCTCGGCCTACCTGGTCTGGGTTCTGATCTCCTCATGGGTCATCAAGATACCCCTGGCAGTGATCTTCGCAGCTCAGCTGGGGACGGTGGGGATCTGGCTGGCCATCGCGGCGAGCAATCTCGCCGGCGCAGCGGGCACCGGACTGCATCTGAAAAGATGCTTCGCGCCGGTCGTACCCGCAGAGCCCGTCCTGAAGTGATGCGGTCGTCCCGAGACCCATCCCGGTGGTGCGCGACTAACCTCGGGAAAAGCTGTACAGGATCTGGAGTATAATGATATGCAGGCAGGGGGCCGGGCAGGTTCGGGCCCGGTTATCTGCTCTGTGGGTGGCCGGGGATGAGATAGGGCCCCACTGATGCCGCTTTCGGTCGTTGCGCGATAAGGGGAGAGGAAGGCGAGTTCTCCAATGAAGCCGAGATTCTCAGTATCCCTGACAGAGGTCGATAAAGGGCCGATGATCCGGCAGAAGCGACTGATTCTCGCCGTGTGTCTTTCACTTCTGGTCCTGATGGGATGCGCAACGGTTCCCGAGGAGGAACCGGACCTGGAGGGACAGATCACCAGCATCGGGCGTGCCGCCGGGAGTTCGGCGGTGCAGATCCTGGTGGAGGCGCATCCAGGACGGTACGATGGGTCGGACAAGGCCTACGCCCTCGTCCCAAATGACCGTGTCGTTTTCCTAAGACGGAACGGTTCACATCGGAGCGCGGCTATCGGGGATCTCGAGAAGGGCCTCTGGGTGCAGATCTGGTTCGACGGTCCCGTTGCCGAATCGTATCCCCTTCAGGGGACGGCCGGGACGGTGGTGATCGTGCCGGAACCGTAGCCCCGGCCGGCGGTTAACCCCGCTCTTCACGGGCCGGTTCGGTAAGGCGGGGACAGGGGCGCTGATGCTGTGTTCGGGGGCAGCTGTGCACACGGTCATCTCGATCTGACGCTGCCCTTTTGTGAACCCTACTCCAGTACCTGCTGGCACTGAGATTCTGCGCTTGATTCCTGCTTTCACGAGGCCGTCAACGGTGTCATCGTTGGTCTTATGTCACCTTCCACAGGCGTCAATTCCGACCAAACGGGCCGTACTGCCGCATCCTTACATGGATCGCGGCGTTCAGGTCACGAGCAATCACCGCTGCACAATCGCAAGTCCACGTTCTATTCTGATAGCGACAGGTCATCGTCAGGCAGAAGGCAGGTTAACCGCTAACTACCTGACCCCCTCGAGTGCGTCCAGGGCCCCGGGGGTGAGGGTCCTGCAGAGACCCGCTGCCGCCTCCGCCTCGGAAAAGGCCCTGAAGAACCGCAGGGGATCGTCCGTCGTCTCGAGGAGCCTCGTCTTTCCCAGCCGGTCCCGGATCATCCTGGCCATGTGGTAGCCCACAGGGTGGCCGCTGGAGGCGAGGCGGCCCCGGATCTTTTTGCCGATGCTTTCAGCCTCACCCGGGTTTGTGCGCAGTGCCCTGAGCCCTGCATCCATGAAGAACAGAAACTGGGGAGATTTCCGCACCTCCTCGGCGAAAGACGGGGGACAGGTTCCTCCCTCGAACTGCGCGTCCATGTTGACCATGTTGGCCAGGCCCTCCAGGTGGATCTGGTCGACAACCCACTGCAGATCGGTTCGATCGTCCGCGGTTCCCAGCTGAAGACCGGTGAGCTGGCACACGTAGTGATGGTGAAACTCGTGGGCCAGAAAGGACACCAGCTGTTCACCCGAGGTCATGGCCGACAGGGGATCGATCACGATGGGTCGATAACCCCGCCCGTCCATGTCGAAGACGGCGAAGGCCACGCGCGGGCCGTCCGCGTAATCTCCGGGTGGAAGGTGATGCAGCGCCATCTTCACCGCGCGGTCGTACAGATCCGGGCAGCGGCCCAGTTTGTCCAGAAACTGCACCAGTTCGCCCTTTTTCTCCAGCACCTGCCGGTAGTGTCGCACGAAGCGCAGTCGCCTGGGAGGGGGAGGTTCTGAGCACGGGTGAGGACTGTATGCCAGGCGCCAGCACTGTTTGAAAAAGTCTACAGAAAATTCGGAGGCGGTGAGGGCCAGGTACGCGGGGGTCTCAAAGAGCGAGGACCAGACCTTCTGATCGGGTTCGGTTCCCCGGCTCAACTCGTCCGCCACCGGCCAGAAAAGATCCACAGAAGAGAAGTCAAGACACACAGCCGCATCCCCCCGTTTTCTGCTATCATTACATGAACGTCAAACATAGGTTAGTATATATGATGTCGGCCTTTAAGAAAAGGGATGTGCCTCCCCGGAACAACAGATCCATCCGCGGCGCGCCGGGGGAGGCCCCGCCCTGAGTCGGGTGCCTCCCCCGGAAGGTGCATCATCGCTTCTGCAGTCCCTTTTCCCGCAGCATCGGACCGAGGAACGGGCTGGTGAACTCGGAAGCCAGGATGTCCATGATGACGTAGTCGAAATGCTGAGGGCCGATGCGCATGAACTCACGAACCCGACCGGCCATTCTGAACCCGGCCTTTTCATAGCAGCGGATGGCCCTCTCGTTGCAGGCCAGCACTCGCAGCTGAATGCTGTGAAGTCCCAGACCGGTGAACCCGAAATCCAACATGAGGCGGGTGGCCTCGG
>PWUC01000223.1 GCA_003562655.1 Clostridia bacterium | reverse complement strand
CGGCTCCTCGAGACAACCGGTGCTTCCGACTCATAGAGTAGATCGATGGCCTGAATCCATGGCCAGCAGCAGGTGACAGGCCAACAAAAATGGCCCGGGAACCCCGCAGACACCCAGGGGCCCGGGCCCTACTTGCCTGGCCAGACCGGGGCACGCATTGACCCGGTCGTGGCCTTAACCCGCCCTTACCGCATCCCTATCCCTCTACTGCTCATCCTTCCTGCCGGGCCAGGCAAGGATCGCATCCTTGTAGGACATCCTCGCCGGTGGCATGACCTTCTCCCGGGCCCAGCCTAAGGATAGATAGGTCACCACTTCGATGTACTCTGGAAGCTCGAAGTAGTTGTGGATGTCCTCGATCTGCGCCGGGGAGAACGTGGACCAGCAGCCGCCCAGGCCCAGGGCATGGGCGGTCAGGGCCATGTTCTGCATGCAGGCCCCCACATCGAGGAGCTTGTTCTTCTCCGGGGGAGGTATGTCCACGTCATCGTATCCTCGCACATCAATGCAGCACACGATCTTGACCGCCTCAATCTCGAACTCCATGTTCTCCCAGCGAACCAGCAGCTCCGGGTCCTCGATCACCAGGAACCGCCAGATCTCCAGGTTGCACCCGCTTGCGGCCCACATGCCGGCCTCCAGCACCCTCTCCACCAGGTGCGAGGGCACCGGGCGATCCTCCCACTGGCGATATGAGCGGCGTCCGTAGAGCAGCTTCTCCCAGGTCCCCATCTCCTCCGGGGTCAGGGCCTCGGGCGAGTACGCCCCCGGGGGCTGGACCTCCTCACCCTCCCTGACGCTATCCGCCAGGTCCATCAAAGTGTATGCCCACTTGATGTCCGGAAGATCCCGCGGCAGATCCCTCTCTTCCCACACATCCAGGATCTCACGGGCCGTGCTGCCGAACCCCGGTCCCACCTTGCGGTCGTCGTAAAGGGCCAGATACAGCTGGTGCTCCACCGTGTGATGGACCCGCTCCCTCAGATGCATCCGGAGAAACATCGGATCCATCTGCATCATCTGCTCCCGGGTGAAATTAGCCGCCATCTGATTCCTCTCCTTCCCGCGAGGGGCGGATCACGATCTCGCAGAAGTCGTCGCCGTCCAGCACATTGTGGGCGTGGATGCACTCCAGCTCGCCGCAGCTGTATCCGGCGAGCTTGGACTGGTCCACGAAGCAGTACAGGCGGGCCAGGGTGGTGTCCTCATCCAGCTCCATCCAGGTTTCGGCCAGGGGACACAGGGTCAACCTGTCCTGCACCTCCCCATCGGGAAGCTGCACCTTCTCCGCCCTCCAGCCCCGGGAAGGCAGATCCGGCACCCGGGAGAAGTTTTCCTCCGTCGCGGGCAGCCCCTGCTTCTCGAGGGACTCCCTCACGGCGCGGCCGCAGTGTTCCCCGTACTTCCAAACAGCCTCCTTCACCAGCTTCAGGCCCTCCTCCTCGCCGAGCCTCCTTACGATCGCCGAGGCCATGAAATGATAGAGCAGGGCGGTCCTCCTTGCCATGAGCCAGACATCGTGTTCCCAGCCGTCCTCCGCCACCTCGCCGAAAAGCTCCCGTCTCGGTTCATCTTCCATGCTCACACGTCCCTTCCTCACTTCAATCCCGCATCAACCTCAGGCTCCATCGCTTCCGAAGGATCCGCCGAGGGCACCGCCCGTGCACACCTGCACACACGCACCACACCCGGTGCACTTGAGGGGCCCACCTGCCGAGGGATGGGTGAAGATGGCCCCGCGGGGACAGGATGCGGCGCAGTTGCCGCAGCCCGTGCACCGGTCGGCTGCGATACGGCAGTGACCCAGGGCGTCAATCTCAATGGCGCCCTTCGGGCACAGGTCTACGCAGATTCCACACTGATCGCAGTGGACGATCCGGTAGGTGCCAGCGGTAGAGGGCTCCTCCCGAATCCGGAGCCGGGCCATCTCGCGAATCTCCTCACCGAAATGCTCGGCGGCACAGGCCAGCTCGCACAGCCCGCACCCGACGCACAGTTCCTCTATGACCTGCAGTCCCATCTCACCTCACCCTCTCATCTCTGGGAGCGTCGGAAATGCCCTGCAGCGCAGATCAGGACAGCCAGCCTCCCATGCGCGTGTCCAGCTTCGTCGCCCGGCCGGGAAACTCCTCTCCCGACCGCGATGAGGGGTGGCATCTGCAGTGCCGCCCCGCCGGAGCATACCCTCACCCCCTCCAGTGAGGGGACTCTTTTGACGATAAGAGATATGAGGAGAGCTTCAGTTCGCAAGACGGGGAGGGATCGAATTGCCCGTAAAACATCGACCGGCAGCACCTCCAGTTGCCGTGACCCTGCTGGTCCTGGTGCTGGCCCTGTCGCCCGCAGCGGGTGCCGTTGAGGGGATAAGCGACGAGGACGTTGATGTCCCCGCCCACCGCGGGGAGAACATCACCGAGCACCTGTCATCCCCGATGGAACAGGAGCTGCTGTCGCTGGTAAATGAAGCCCGCGAGGAAGGCGGACTGCAGCCCCTCGCCCTGTCCTGCGAGCTACTCCGGGTGGCCCGGGGGCACGCAGATGAGATGATTGAGATGGAATACTTCAGCCACCGCTCTCCCGTGACCGGCTCCCCACGAGACCGTGTGCGACAGGCCGGGCTCTCGCCCCTGAGGGTCGGTGAAAACCTCGCGGGAAACACCAGTGTGGTTGCTGCCCATCTGATGCTGATGGGAAGCCCAGCGCACCGCGCAAACATACTCGGCCACTACGAGGTGGCGGGACTGGCAGTGGTCAGGGGTGGCCCCTACGGAATGATGATCGTGCAGATGTTCGCCTCTGGACTCGGCGAATCAACCCCCCCTGATGACCTTCAATGAGATCGGAGCCTTCCTATATCGTACGGCGACCGCCGACGCCCCGGCGGTGCCTCCGCACTCCCCCACCCGGAGGGGATGACCCATCGAGGGCCAACCGCGTGCGCCCCGAGATCCTCCCGGTCCGGTGCCGGCTGCAGCTGTCAGCAGGATCACGAGAGCATCCGCCGGATCACGGTCGGGCGAAGGGGGCAGTCGCCGACCGGAGGGCCTTCGGTGCAGAGGACCGGAGACCGGCCACCGGGTCACTTTCGCTTCCTGGCCCACCGGGCGAAGAGCACAAAGAGGGCAATTGTGGATAGCTGTATGATGATCCCGGGAAGCATCGGAGCGCTTCCGTGGGGAAACCACGGGCGGTGAGAGGGAAATACGGGCGTCGCCAGGCCGAAGGCGGAGAGGGCCACCTCGAGATCGGGCAGCACCGCCCAGAAGGCTCCCCACCAGGCCAGTCGGTCCGGTCGGAAGAACAGGGCGACCACCAGTACGGCCGCCGCCAGATCAGCGGCCCCATATAGCCAGAAGGCCGGGTAGTCCCAGTGCGGTACGAAGTCCATGACCACATGACTGGCCACAGCCGCCCCAGCCAGGGCCCATGGATTCGGTATACGGGTGGAAAGAGCCGCCCCGCAGGCGGCATGGGCCGTTGCCCACATCGGTTTCCCTCCTCCCCCTGTGCTGTCAGCCCTCCAGGCCCTCCCAATCCGATCCCTCAACAACCAGTTCCACGACGGCCCGCAGATGCCGCTCGTCCTCCCAGTCAAACCTGCTTTTGACCGGACTGTCCACATCGAGAACTCCCAGCAGCCGGTCACCCTGCAGCATCGGGATCACGATCTCCGACTCAGAGGCCACATCGCAGGCGATGTGGCCGGGGAACTGGCCAACATCCTCCACCACCTGACTCTCCCTCTGCGCAGCGGCGGTACCGCAGACCCCCTGGCCCATCTGTATCCGGGTGCAGGCCGGCATTCCCTGAAAGGGCCCGAGAATCAGCCCGCCCTTTCTGTGCAGGTAGAATCCGGCCCAGTTGACCTCGTCCATCTGGCAAAAGAGAAGTGATGCCACATTCGCCAGGTTGGCCAGCCAGTCCCTCTCGGCGGACAGAAGGCCCCTGATCTGCAGGATCAGCTCGCGGTAGAACTGCTCTGTGCCGCCGGTCTCGATCTTCTCACCTCTGTACATGTTCCATCCCTCCTCGGCGACCCCGGATCCATCAGGCCAGGCGCCCGGACAGTGCCGTCTCATTGGTGACGCCCTGATCACTTTACGGTTCGCCAGGCCCGCAGCCTGGTGATGACGTGTGCAGCCAGTAGGTCCCAGTTGGAGACCAGCATAGCATAAATCTCTCCCTCACCGCGAGAGCATGGTCATCAGAAGGGTTGCTGAACGGTGCTCGCTAGCTGCTGAAAACAGTGCCATGTTTCGGCAGAAAGCCGGGCGTGGCTTGCTGACGCGCACCTTCAGATCGCCTCTCCGGCACCACGGATCGACCATGAAAGGGATCGACGGGAGTGGGGATGGTCAGTGCTCTCCCCTTAGTTCGGGTGTCATCTGATGCCTCGACCCTCGTAGTGCCCAGACGGTCTTTTCCGGGCAACCCGGGCACAGGCAAAGCCGGTGGCATGCCACGAGTACAGAAACGGCGAGGTGTCCATCAGAGCGCGGCTTTTTGGGAGGAAAGAGACTCGTCTGAGAAGAAGTGATACCTGGCAGGGAAGTCCTCAGCCATGCAGGCTGCTTCCGACAGTCGATGTCGAGTGGGAGGTTCCAGTGTTTCGCCAGAAGAATGCGGCCCAACCGGCATCGCGGCCCTTGATGACGGCTGGCACTGCTGGAAAGAGAGACCAGCAGGCCGCCAACCACCCTAGTGATCCAGGGAGGGACCTTTCAATGCGCATCCTGGTTCTCAACGGCAGTCCTCACCGTTCACAGGGCAGCACCGGTCGTCTGGCCGGGGCCCTGATCGAGGGGATGCAGGCCGCTGGTGCTGCAGTCGAGGTGCTGTACGCCTACGATCTCAAGGTCGAAGGCTGCCGGGGCTGCTTCAGCTGTTGGGGTCAGACCCCCGGTGCCTGCGTCATGAGCGATGACATGGACACGGTACTGGCCCGGGCCCGGGACTCGGAGATCCTGGTACTCGCCACCCCGGTGTACGTTGATGGAATGACCGGGCCGACGAAGACGGTCCTGGACCGGATGATTCCTCTGGTGTATGGGTCTGCCGAGCTGCGCGACGGGCATATGCGCCACCCGCAGCGGGAGGACACTGCGATGACAACCATGGCTCTGGTTTCGACCTGCGGCTTCGTCGAGCGCGACAACTTCGATCCACTGATCCAACACGCGAGGGCGATCGCAGCCAACATGGGGCTCACCTGGGCCGGAGCCTTGACGGTGCCGGGCGGCCCCAAGCAGAATCGACTGGAGGCGATCGGCGCCGCGGCGCGCCAGGCTGGGGAGGAGTTAGTCAGGGCCGGTCAGATACCGGAGCACCTGCAGGCGGCGATGCTGGGCCACTCGGTCCCGGCCGTTGACGCTGCGGCTTTCCTGAGCCGTCACTTTCCCGGTCCCAGGGACAAAAGCCAATCCTGAACCTGTGCAGGCCGTCCTGAGATGGCACAGACTCCCTGAGCTCTCTGGCGGCCGCCGCGGGCGTCGGGCTCCACACCCACGGCGACGGCCATCCAACTATGGCCCTTTCAGACATCCGGCGTACCCACGGCTTGCTGGCAGGTGCTGCTTGATGCACCCGGTCCCCCTGGGGGCAGGGCATTTTCACCAACGCTGCGATTTCTCACCAGACGGACCATCTCCACAGCAAAAACCAACACTCAAGATCCGATCGCGAAAACCTGATGCAGCAGAGCACCAGGCGGAAGCCCCTGCAGCATGCGGTGCAATGCTGACCCCGCACGGGATCCCACCTTCGCCACAACCTCCAGGACCGGCGCCGTGTTCCTCCGTCAGTGTTGCAGTTGGACTGAACCGCTGGTTCGGACCCAGGATACTGCCTCGCGGTCCATCATGTGGGCGGCCTCAGTGCAGGCGGGATTGGGGGCCTGGCGTTTGACCCTGTCGAGAGCTCGCACCAGCCTGGCCGGGGTCTCTGCCCGTGTAGCGGGATCGGGTCAGCATGTCGGCGGGCTGATGGAGGATCAGAGGAGAGCTCCGCCGACGAAATCGGCCTCACCGTGCAGAAGATGAAGGAGGATGCGCGGCACACAACAAGAAGACTATGAAACGGACGAGACGAAGGCCGGCCGAGAGGTGAAATGAGGAGTTCGGTACAGGTGGAAGGAGTGCGGCTGACGTGAAGAAGCTACAGTGTAAGGTGTGCGATTACGTGTATGACCCCGAGATTGGGGATCCCGAGACCGGTGTGCCTCCTGACACCACCTTTGGAGACCTTCCCGAGCACTGGAGGTGTCCGGTGTGCGGCGCGACAAAGGACGAGTTCGCCGCCAGAGGTGGCGAAGGGGCAGTTCGCCATTATTCACGACCGGGCCTCACCGTCGTCTGGAGGAGTGCCCTGTGCAATCACAACGGGAACTGCACTCGCAGACTGCCGGAGGTCTTTAGCCTTGAGCGGCGGCCGTGGGTGAATGTGCAGGGCGCGGGCATCGATGAGATCAGGCAGGTGGTGAACGAGTGCCCCACCGGGGCACTGACTCACCGGACGGATGACGCCTGAGCCGCCCGGGAATGGCCCGGATGGTCGGAACCCGAGCTGTGCATTGCGAGCATACATGCGTAGGGCGCATATGCAATGCCCCCAATCGACGTGCCCCGACGGAAATGGACCTGACCGAGCTGAAGGAGGGACAGGACGTGCAGTTGCTGCAGGGAGAGAACCATCTGGCCCTGGCAGATCTCAGCCGGGCCATTGATAGACCAGAGCTCTTTGCTGCCGGATGCGAGCCCTTTTGGGATGATCCTCACATATCCAGGCAGATGCTGAGGGCCCATCTGGATCAGGAGACCGGGGCCGCCAGCAGAAACCCCGAAGTGGTCGGGGCCGAGGTTGAACACCTAAGCGATTTCCTCAACCTGCGCGATGAGACCCGGGTTCTGGATCTGGGCTGCGGTCCCGGTCTGTATGCTGAGAGGTTTGCCCGGGGCGGGTGCTCCGTCACCGGCATTGACTGCTCCCGCAACTCCATCCGCTACGCCAGGGGGCGCTCACAGAGGCTGGGACTCGACATCGAGTACGAACTCGGCGATTTCTGCGATCTCGATGCCCGCTGTGCCTTTGACGCGGTTCTCATCATCTACGGGCAGCTGGGGGCCCTGGTAGACGAGGATCGCGACCGGCTCCTGAAGGCGGTGCACAGGGCCCTGAGACCCGGAGGCCATCTGGTGTTTGATGTGACAACGGGCCGCTGCCGGGAAAGCTGCGACGGGGACAGGTCCTGGGCAGTGGTTCCGGGGGAGGGTTTCTGGCGTCCGCACCCCCACCTGGTGCTGGAGGCAACCTTCCACTACCCCGAGGCTGACGTCTACCTGGATCAACACGCGGTCCTCGAGGAGAACGGGCAGGTCTCTGTGTACCGCATCTGGGAGCACTATTACTCAGAGCGGACCATATCTGAGCTCCTGCGCGAACACGGCTTCACGGTGCAGAGCACGTGGAGCGATCTGGCCGGGCGGCCCAACTGTGAAAGCAGCCGCTGGCTGGCGGTGGCAGCGCGCAGAGGACAGGGCGAAGGGGTCGCGGGCGCATCACGTCTCTGAGGCCGCCCGATGCCCGGGGGCGAAGATGACCGCCGGAGCCCGTGCAGCCGCCAGCTTGCCGCTTTTCACTGAACCCGTACTCCCCGGCCACTGCCATCTCCCGGATGGCAACGGGGAAGATATCGGATCTGCGTGTAGAATAGCTGTGTCAGAGGCACCCACTCAAGATCACATCCCTGAAAGGGGCAACCACACATGGATCTGTCATCGTTTCCCAGACTGAACCTGGTACCCAGTCCCACCCCCCTGGAGGAGCTGCCCAGATTCCAACGGGCCATCGGCTCCAAACCCCGCATCTTCATCAAAAGAGATGATGCCACCACCGTCGGCCTGGGCGGCAACAAGGTTCGGAAGCTCGATTTCGCCATGGCCCAGGCCGTTGAGGACAGTGCCGATGTGATCATCACCACCGCCGGGGTCCAGTCCAACCACTGCCGTCAGACCCTGGCCATCGCCCGCCGCCTGGGCATGGACTGCCACCTGGTCCTGACCGGTGATGAACCCCCGGTGCGCCAGGGCAATCTGCTGATCTTCACGATCATGGGGGCGGACCTACATTTCATCGGCGGGAAGAAAGATCCGGAGGCGGCCATGACGGCCATAGCCGCAGCTCTCAGGGAGAAGGGCCGCCGCCCCCACATCATCCCCATCGGCGCCTCCACACCTGTCGGCGCCCTGGGATACGTCGAGAGCACCAGGGAGGCTGCCGCGCAGGCAGAGGCCCTGGGAGTCCGCCTCCAGCACGCCTTCATAACCTGCGGTTCGGCCGGCACCCAGGCGGGGGTGGAGGTCGGCGCTCGCACCCTCAAGACCCCCATGGAGGTCTCGGGGATCTCTGTGCTCTACGATGCGAAGACGCAGAAGGCCCAGGTCAGTGAGATCGCAAACGGCACCTTTGAACTGCTGGACATGGACCTGCGGCTCTCACCCGGAGACATCACCGTCTACGACCAGTACTACGGCGGGGGGTACGGTGTCCCCACCCCGGCGGGCAACGATGCCATCCGCCTGCTGGCCCGCACCGAGGGGATCATCACCGACCCCGTCTACACCGGCAAGGCGCTGTCTGGCATGATCGACCTCCTGGGGAGCGGTCAGTACGATCATGCAGGGGCAGTCCTGTTCTTTCACACGGGCGGGGTTCCTGCCATCTTTGCCATGGCAGAACACTTCCAACAGTGACGGCGGCGCCCATCGCCCCCCGATGGCGGGCGCCCCTGCGGAAGAGATGAGGTAGATCCCGGGTGAAGGCCGGACGGGACCGGCCCACCCCCTCAACTTCCGGGGTCCGTGAGAGTTCTCCTCGCCGGAGAACGGGTTCCACCGGAGAGGACCGCAGGATCTGCGCCAGGTGATGCAGAATCCCCTTGGTGCGGACGGACTGCATCTCGTACTTGATGCGCTCACGATATCGTTTTGATCGTCCCACGGCGCACCTCCCCCTCCTCCCCTGCACACATAATACCATACTCCCGCTATCCCGAGTTCGACAGTCGCTAGGTATTTTGGGGCCTTTTTGAGGTATCCAGAGTGCCATAAAGCCCAAGGAT
>PWUC01000100.1 GCA_003562655.1 Clostridia bacterium | reverse complement strand
TTGGGGTGACTTTGGGCGTGATGTCCGGCTACTACGGGGGCAGGTTTGACAACATCGTCATGCGGGTCGTCGATGTCATGATGGCCTTCCCGGGTATTCTTCTCGCCATTCTCATTGTGAGCATCCTCGGGCCGGGTCTTTCCAACCTGATTGTGGCCCTTACGGTCTGGGGCATACCGGGGTTCGCCCGGATCAGTCGCGGAAGCATCCTGTCGCTGAAGGAGATGGATTTCATAGAGGCGGTGCGGTCCCTAGGTGCGTCGGGTTGGAGGATCATCGTCCGACACCTGGTGATCAACTCCCTTTCGCCCATCATCGTTCTGACGACCCTGTCGGTGGCCACATCGATTCTGACTGCCGCCGGAATGGGTTTTTTGGGTCTGGGCGTGCAGCCGCCCACGCCGGAGTGGGGGGCCATGACCAGCACGGCGAGACATCACGTTCGTGATGCGCCCTATCTCATCATATTCCCCGGGCTTGCCATATTCTTCACCGTGCTGTCGATAAACGTCCTCGGTGATGCCCTGCGCGATGTCCTGGATCCCAGGCTCAAGGCCTAGGGCCCGGTGGGTTGCAGGGGCAGGCTCCGTTGGATCAATGCGCAGGGCAAGGGTTGTCGGAGTTGATTTGGGGTGGCATAGATGAGTGCACGGAAGCTGCTGCTGGTATGCACGGGCCTCGGAGCTGCCCTCTGCCTGGTGCTCATGGGGATCACTGTCGTCAGGCACGCCGAGGGCGTCGAGACCATCCACGGGGTCAACCTCGTCCTGACTGAAGTGAGGGTGATGCCCACGGAGGACAATCCCCTGGAGGTGAGGTTGGAGGGTGAGAGCAGCACCGGGCATCCCTACCACATCCACAGCATCCGTTTTGTGGTCCGAAAGGGCGATGCAATCGTCGGGGCCCGGCCGACGATTTTTCTCTCGGTGGAGGTACCGGCTGATGAGGCTGTGCTGCTGGAGGTCCCGGTGGAGCCCGGATCCAACTTTCAGGATGTAGAGTCCCTGCAACGTCTGATCGAGGTGGATCCCTCTGAGTGGGTGGTCTACGGATCGATCATGGTGCAGCCGATCAGGAGCAGGGCAGAAGTTGACAAGGAATTCAGGCTGCTCGGAGTGGGGCGAAGTTGATGAGAGAAGACCCGACTGGTTGGGTTGTGGTGATCTTTGTGGGCGTGATACTGGGGTTTTTGACCATGGCGCAGTGGCCGCCCTATGACGACTATGTGCCCCTCGCGGTGGGTGAGTGGGCGGTCGTTGTGGCCGCTGTAGTCGGTGGTGCGGTGGTTGTCCTCCTGTTCGAGGAAGGTCCATATCATATTACGGGAGCAGGTGCCCTGCTGCTGCTTGCCATATTCTTCCCCGTTCTGGCGGCGGTGATCACATCCTACCTGCTCGGGACGACCGCCATGATGGACATTGTCATCTACGCAGCGCTGCAGAGAGGTCTCGGCCGGGCAATCCAGCTGTTTGTCTGCGTCATTGCCGGGGTCGCCGTGGGCATGTTTGCCCGCATGAGCGTCCGCATCTGACATACCCCGTGTTCCCCTCGATGGGACGGCCTCCCACATCATCTCCCTATACCGCCTTTCGGACTCCGTGTAGACTGCGACTGAATGAGGAAGAACCTGTAGCGCGGACCCACCTGGGAAGGGAGCTGTGAACGTGAATTTTGACACGGTTTTGAGGGGAGGCCGGGTGGTAGATCCGGCCAACGGTTTCGAGGGGACGGCGGATGTCGGTATCGCAGAGGGCTGCGTCGGCGAGGTGGCGCCCGAGCTCGACCCCGGCAGGTCTGCTGTGGTGCATGACGTGAGCGGTCTGGTGGTCATGCCCGGGGTTGTGGATCTGCACGTACACACCTCGCGACGTCACAGGGGATACAACGCCCACAGGATGATGGCCCGGGCAGGCGTGGTCACCGCACTGGACATGGGCGGCCCGTTGGATGAGTTCCTGGAGTTCAGCAGGTACTCGTCTGCGGGTCTGAACCTTGCCGGTCTGCAGCAGGTTCGGCCGGGTCACACCGTCCGTGGCGATGATCCCGGGGTGGGACAGATTCGCGATCTGCTGGAGGAATCCGTTGAGGCGGGGGCCATCGGGCTGAAGCTTCTGGGCGGGCACTATCCCATGACGCCCGGGGCGACCAGGCGGGTGATAGAGATCTGTAACGAGCAACAGAGATACGTGGCCTTTCACTCGGGAACGACGCGCACACCCGGCAACATTGAGGGCTTTGCTGAGAGCGTCGAACTCGCCGGCGAGCTCCGCCTTCACATTCCCCACATCAACAGCTACTGCAGGGGGGGCCTGCGCAGTCCCCTGGAAGAGACCACCGAGGCTCTCTCGTTGCTCGAGGGGAGAAGAAACCTCTTCACGGAATCCTACCTGGCGACCATAAACGGGACCAGTGGCAGGTGTATTGACGGGGTTCCCGAGAGCCAGGCCACCGGGCGTTGCCTCATGGAGAGGGGTTACGAGCCCACCCAGGGGGGATTGCGCGAGGCCATCCTGGATGGATACGCCAGGGTGGGCAGCGAATTCGGCGGTGAGAACATAAATGTCACCGGACGGGAGGGAGTACAGGCCTGGCTGGCTGAGGACACCGTTGTCTCGGTGAATTTCCCGGTGAATTCAGCGGTGAGCCGGTTTCTGTGTGCTGTGAGCAGGGATGACGAGGGACGATTCATCGTGGATGCCATTTCAACCGATGGCGGGGGGCACCCCCGGAACGTGGCCGTCGAATACGGACTGGCCCTGGTCAGGGCAGAGGGGCTCACCCTGGGCGAGTTTGTGCAGAAGACGGCCTGGGCTCCGGCGGCCATAATGGGACTGCCGGGCAAGGGACACCTGGGGGTTGGAGCGGATGCGGACATAACCGTGGTCGACCTGGACAGGTGTAGGGCGGTGATGAGTTTCAATGCCGGTGAGATGATCATGTACAGGGGTGCGGTCACGGGCAGCGGCACTACCATCATCACCAGTGAGGCGGGGGAGTCGGCGGTGCAGAAATTGGGTCTGCGAACCTGTGTTGCCCGGGTGCAGGATGGGATCTTCTACGCCGAAGACCGGCCCTTCTGAAACCGGTGGGCTGGGGTGGAGGCGGCTCACAGGCAGGCGAGGGGAGGGCTGAGAACCCTGAGGGGCAACCCTCCCCGACCATCTACTCATCCTCGGCCTTCGTGATGATCCGCCCACCGAAGCTGACCGCATTGATCGCCGGGATGGAGCGCACCGGCATCTCCCAATCCTTGGTCTTGAAGACCACCAGGTTCTCGCCCACGGGACGGCCGATTTGTGTCTTGTCTCGCATATCGGCAAAGAGCAGGTCATCTTCCAGGTACACCCTTATGCTGGCGCCCTCACCGGAGCGGTAGGTGCCGGTGAACCTCGCCAGCTGATCGCGGGTGGCATCGAAGTCGTCGTATTCCTGGCGTCTGGTGTCGGGAGGCAGGTGCTTCAGGGCATTTATGATTCCCAGGGACACAGCTCCCGACGGTGCCCCCGACAGGTTTGACAGGGCGACGGCGGTGATTTCATCTTCCAGTGACAGGAGCACGTCGGCCGCCACGCCCTTGATGCCCCCACTGTGGCCGACCAGGGTGATACCGTGATAGTCGGGCTGTACGCCCAGCCCGTAACCGTAGAACTGCCCGGGCGAGGCCTCGACGTGAGGCCTCATCATTTCCTGGACGCTCTTCTCTGAAAGGATCCTCTCCCCATCGACCAGGCCGCTGCAGCGGTAGATTTCCAGGTAGCGGAGAAGATCCCTGACATTTGACATCAACCGACCGGCCGACTCCATCGAGGGGAACTCCCACCATCCGGGTGCATGGTACACGATCTCCTTGCCGTTTTTCTCCCTTGCAGCGTACAGCTCGGTCACCTCGGAGAAGGATTGCACGTCCTCGGTGTCCAGCGCAGTGTGGGTCATGTTCATGGGGCCCAGCAGGTTTTCCTTCAGGTAGGTTCCGTAGGGCTGGCCGCTTGCCCTGGCAATGATCGCGCCCAGTAGGGCGTAGCCGTCATTGGAATAGCTGAAGTACTCACCTGGCGGTCCCAGGGGTTTGAACTCCTGTTCGGCAATGAGGTCGAGGAGCTCCTCAACGGTGTCTATTGGCTCCAGGTCGGGAATCTCCAGGGAGAATTCCCTGGCGCTGGGGTCCTCCTTCATGCTGCGGGCCATGGCGTTGAACAGCGACTGCAGTGGAGGAAGCCCACTGGTGTGGGTCATAAGGTGGTGTATGGTGATCCCGTCCGCGTCTGCATCCGCAGGTAGTCTGAACTCCGGCAGCCATTTGATGACGGCGTCATCAACGGACAGCCGGCCCCGCTCCTGCAGCTGCATGAGCGCGGCGCAGGTGAAGGACTTTGTGATCGATCCTATTCCGTAAACGGTGTCGGGTCCGGCGGCCAGCTCATCTTGCACATTGCGGAAACCGATGCCGCCGGTGTGCACGGCCTCACCGTCTACTGCGGCTCCGAAGGCGAGACCGGGGATCTGGTGCATGGAGACGATCTCCCTCGCGAAGGTCTCGAAGGCCTTGATCCAGGTATCTTTGCTCATTCACTACTCCTCTCTTCAATCCCGAGCTGTTTGCGCTATCCTTCTTCGACCAGGGCAATGATCTCTTCCTTTGCCAGCTGGTCCAGTCCGAGGGTCTTCAGGGTTCTGCCTGTCTCCCAGTAGTTCTCACCGCAGATCTCAGATCCCAGGTTCACGAAGGAATCGATTAACGGCGTGGGCACCCCCAGGCGGTCTCCCAACTGGGACATCGGCACCAGCCCGAAGGGGAGGTCCTCGGTTATGTAGCGGTCGTGGATGGTCTTCGGGCCCACGATCCCCCCGATAATGCCGTTGGTGTCAAAGGGGGCCTGGAAGGACACGCCCATGATGCTGGTGTTGGTGCGGAAGTCGCGGTCCTCGTACCGGAACACCTCGATGTTCAGGGCGTCGGCCAGGGCGGTGGTCTCCCGGAAAACACCCCTGATTACACGCGCAACGGCCTCGGTGATGCCCTCACCATACATGCGGAAATCGCCGCCGGAATACTGGATTCTCCCGGTGTTCAGGATGGATCCGGGCGGGTGACAGATCGGGTTGGGATTGGCCAGGGCCGCGGCGAGCACGTTCTGCATGGGTGTCAGCTCGGGATACATCTCCTCCAGGTCTGCGATCAGCCGGCCCGTTCTGGTCGCGGGCAGGGCCGCGATGCCCACCCTGGGCGCGGTCAGCAGCAGATCGACCACTCCCGGACTGCTGATCCGGGTTCCGTAGGGTATGGTGTGGGCCTCAGCGACTGTCACCTGGAGTCCTGTACGTTCGTCCTTCAACAGTTTCGCCAGGCGGAGGGCGCCGAAGTCACCGGCCCAGACGATGACCGTCTGGCCCTCCTTGAGGTGGGGGATCATCTCTGAAAAAAAGAGCTCGTGGCCCAGGGCGGGGATGACCACATTGATGAGGCTCACACCAGAGAGCGCCCTCTCCATATCCGTGGTCGCTTCAAACAGCTCGGCGGTGCCTTCTTTCTTCAACCCGCGCAGGGTGATTTCACCATCCGAGAGAACCTTCCGGATGTTTGGGCTTCCGGCGAAGTGCGGGTGTTCGTAGAGCCTGACGTCATACCCGTGCAGGGACAGATCTGCCGCCATGCATTGGGCTCCATTGCCCCCTCCCAGGACTGCAATGGGTCTTGTCAGCATAGGAAATCTCCTCTCTCACAGTGTGCACAAAACGAGTCGCTTCCCGGGGTGATCAGTGGGGAGTGAATTCATCACCCCGTGTTCAGTTCTACGCCTGCCGGTCGAGTTCCTTCCCGAGGGAATCCAGGCGCCAGAGGTCCGCCGCGTTCTTGCCCATGACCCTGTCTCTGACCTGGGGTGCCAGATCAAGTATCTGGTATTTGAACAGCTCCACGCGGGGATCACCGAAGGGCACATCGGTGCCGAACAGGACCCTGTCGGCCCCAACGCTGTCGATGACCATCTGGATCATCTGCGGATGGGCCAGGGTGGATGTTTCCATGTACACGTTTGGGCAGTGAGTGGCCACCCATATGCCCTCGTGGTAGGCTCGCTGCCCGGAGTGGCCCATGATGAAGGTCGCCCGGGGGTGTCGCCTGAGCAGGTCAAACAACATGTAAGGCCGACAGGGCGGATCATCGCCGGTGTGGATGAGAATGGGCCACTCGTGGCTCTGGACGATCTCGATGAGTGGATCGAGTCTTTCACTGTCGTCAATGAAGGTTCGGTCGCTCCGGGGGTGGATCTTCAACCCGCGAAAACCGTCCCGGGCCAGGGCATTCTCAACGTCATCGAGGGTCTGGTGTTCGAGGTAGGGATCGACGCGGAAGAGCCCGGTGAACCGCCCTGGCTCGGCCTCGAAGGCTTGCCTCACCTCTTCGTTCAGGGGGTTGTAGTCTCCGTAGCGGTCAAAGAGGGGAAAGACTACCGCGTGATCAATGCCGTCACGGTCCATCATGGCGAGAAAATCATCCAGTTCGACCCCCGCGAAGGGGGTCTCATCGTCGTCGGTGCGGCGCCTCCCCAGGTGGTTGTGTGAATCAATGATCATGGCTCTCCTCCAGTTCCGGTCCTCGATTACCTTTCGCAATGGGGTTGGCCGATTCCTCTCCCCGGGTGCGCCGCCCTGTGCCGCCCGTCCGATGTAACTATTTCCTTTCAATTCACACGATCACCGCATACTGATCTCACAACGAAGGGCTCCCTGGGAGGAAAAAGGCGGTGTTTGGCGTTATAATAGTAACAAAGCTGACTCATGTCCCCCTGCGATGATAGCCGAAATGGGACCGGAGGTATACTGCGATGCTGGAACGTTTTGACTGGTTTAGGATTCTGAAGCTTGCCGCCCTCCTGTTGGTGACTTTATTCATGGCGATATTTTTGTACCGGGTCCGCGCGGCGGTAACTCCCTTCGCGATAGCCATCACCCTCGCTTACGTCCTGAACCCGATGGTGGATTTTGGCGAGAGAAGGCGGATGTCCCGCATACAGGCGATTGCCGTCACCTATGTCATACTGCTGATCTTGATTGGCATCATCGGTCTCTTTGTCGTTCCCGGACTTGTGGCCGAGATCAACCGGCTGGTGGACAATGTCCCCTACTACCTGGCGCAGACCCAGGAGACCATTTCTCAGCTGGAGCGGTTCTATGAGGCTACTGCCATGCCTCCCATGGTGCGGGACGCCATCAACCAGGCCCTGGACAAATACCTGGAGAACCTTGAGGAACGACTGGACCTTGATGCATCCCTGACGGCGCTGATGGCGGGCTTGGGAGGGTTATTCGGCGGACTATTCAACGTCGGGCTCGGATCGGTTCTGGCTGTGTATCTGCTGAAGGATTCACATCACTTCTATCATAGATTCAAAGACATGCTCCCCGGGGAGTACCGGAGAAACGTCATGGATTTTCTAAAAGATGTCAACCGCGTGCTCTCGGGTTTCATCCACGGTCGCCTGATCGTCTCAGCCGTGGTGGGGGTGGTGGCGACGGTGGTCCTGGCTCTTCTGGGTGTGCGCTTCTACCTGGTTCTTGGACTCTTTGCCGGCCTGACAAATCTCATACCGTACTTCGGTCCCTTCATCGGGGGCATTCCCGCTGTCATCCTGGCCGCCATGGACTCATGGGGTCTCATGTTTCGCGTCATCATAACCTACCTCCTGATACAACAGCTGGACGGTTTCATCCTGACCCCGCGCATCCTATCCAACCGAACGGGCCTGCACCCGTTGGGAGTGGTGTTTGCCATCCTGGCCGGCGCGGCTCTCTTTGGCTTCTGGGGGCTCTTCCTGGGCGTGCCCCTGGCGGCGATTATCAAGGTCTGCCTTGATCATCTTTTTCGCTGGATCGCCGCGGGAGATTCGACCTGAGCGGGACCGGGCCGTCGCATCTGCTCAACTGCACATGGGCAGGGGAGGTCATTCAGTCCGGCCCAGACCCGCATTCCAACGCGGTGCTGAGGCATGCAGTGTGCTACGCCAGGCCCGGAAGCAGCCAGAGCAGGATGAAGGATGTCAGGTTGAATCCAACGTGGGCTGCGATGGGGGGCCATAGGCTTTCGGTGGACTCATACAGCAGTACCAGGAATATGCCGAGGATGAATATGGCTGGGAACAGCATGATCGAGCCGTGCATCAGCGTCCACACTGCAGTACTGATCACTGCGGCACCCGCGAGCCCGAAATGACGGCCGAGGGCGCGATACAGTATACCCCGGTAGAACAGCTCCTCGGCCGCAGGCACCACCAGCACGGATGACAGTACGATGATCGCCTGCTGCAAAGCGGACAGGGGGATGTCCGTCAGCAGCAGGGGATTATTGGTGACGTCCGTCCATATGCCCAACACCACCTGGATCATCACCACTGCGACCGAGATGAGGCGCAGGAAAACGCCCCAGATCACAGCGTATCGGAGCAGCCTCCTCCAGTCGACATTGACCGGGAGGATGTCAGCGGGGGACCTGGTGCGGAAGGGATTGACCATCCAGATGACCACCAGTATTGCGGCCTGCTGGGTCAGGATGAACACTGAGAGGGGGATGGTGAGTCTGGTTCCAACGTGGAGCATGGCCAGGATCAGTGACGGTAGAATCTCTCCGGCCAAGAACACCAGGAGGACCAGGCCGAGGGGCCAGGGATCCTGTGAGTACAGGACCCGGCCCGACAGGTCAACCCCCTCCGGGCCAAAGAGCGTTTGCTTGAGTCTGTCAGTGAGTCGTCCTGCGATAGCGTTACACCTTCCCTATCATGCCCGGTTTGCCCCGAGGAGTTGTGCGCGGCGCCCTCCGGTTCAGGACGTGGATTGACTCCTGTCCTGCGCTTCGTCTGACCGATCGTGTCAGCGGTCTGATGAAGGTCTACCCGGATGCCTGCAGGGCTGAGATGACTGTGGACATCGGCACCCCTGAAAGTCTGGCCTTCCGATTCGGAGCCTCGCCTCTGGAGGCTTTTCTTGCCGGTTGTGCCTATGACTCGTCGCCACATCGTCTGCAGGTGTCGGTTCCGACCAGGTCAGTGAGGCGCTATGGCGTCTTCGGTGCACGGACCTAGCGATCCCCAGTATAACTGAGGCTCAGGCATCTGCCCAGCCCG
>PWUC01000093.1 GCA_003562655.1 Clostridia bacterium | reverse complement strand
GGCGCAGCGAGCTCACTGATCACGTTCAGTGGGAATATGAACACCACCGGTTCAGCAAAGCTCTTAACATATCCACCGAAGCCCCGGGCGCTGAACCGGTAATACTGTGTGGCCAGAAAAGTCAGCAGGGCAAGCCCCATGGTCACATTAATGTCCGATGTGGGAGGCCGCAGTCCCGTCACTCCCAGGATGTTGGAGATGAGGATGAACAGGGTCAGGGCACCGACGTACCCGAGAAAACCGAGCTTGTCTCGTCCCATTGTCATTGATATCAGCGACGTGAGTCCCTTGATCACCAGCTCCAGGGCTGATTGGACTCCCGAGGGACGCCTTCGCAGCCTCCGGGTCAGAACATATCCGCCCCCGACCATGACCCCCATTATGACCCAGCTTGTCAGTACGGTCTCACTGATCGGAATGCTGCCGATCCGGAAAACGATCCGTGGAGCATCCAGGAACCTGTCCATAGTTGAACCTCCGTAGCATTGCGATCTGTTGTGGATTCAGTGATCCGTCGCACGGGTTCCACCGCGATGCATTACACCGACAAAAATCAACAGTACATATGTAATGAGCAGCCCCGTGACCGCAGGCAAAAGCAGAATCTCTGCCCGGAAGGCGCCGAGGGTCAGGCCCGCGGCCACGATGGCAAAACGGAGAAAGTACATCAGAGCAGCCTTCGCCACTGCTCTCTTCGATGCGTCAGCAGAAGTGGGATCAATTCCCAGCACGGTGAACTGAACAGACAGTACATGAAGGAGGAAGTTGATAGTCCCGAGGGCCATACCGAAGGCAAAAGAAAGCCCGAGATCCACACGTCCAAAGATGATCGATATTGCAAGACCGGCGACGAGCACAGCGCCGTCAGCCTTTAAAGTGGTCGCCCTTATCAGCTGGATGTCTCTCATTTGTCATCTCCGCATGGGTCGCCCTGGTCAGCATCAACATGTCCGCCGGAGTCCTGTTGCCGTATCATGCTCATGATCATGCGGTAGGCGGCGGCAAAGCCAGAAAGGACTCCAATGAGTGCGCCCAGTCCTCTAAACACCATCTGCTGTTCTGTCAGGGCGTCCAACCAACTGCCGAGGCGAAAGCCCAGATAAGTGGCAACCACAATGATGAGCCCCAGCTGGATGACCAGCCCTGAAAATGCAACCGCCTGACGCAGTATTGTCATAGTCCAACCTCGTGCTCATTTTACCGCACCCAAAGATGGGTAGCAAGACGGACCGGGGGCAATAATCGATGTATACCCGCCCCCTCTACGATAACCTGACCCTGTTGAAATGGCCCGCGGATAGATCCAGATACAGAACCCCATCACAGATGGGTTCACCGACACCGGTCACGATCTTGACCAGCTCCTGGCACTGGAGCGCAGCCGTGGCCGTGACCGTCACTGCCAGATTGCCGAGAGATCGCTCAACACCGTACCGGGCGGCCTCATCGGGGCAACCATACAGGTGCTGCAGTCCCGGGCTGCCGGGAAAGATCACCATCACCTGCCCCATCATGCCCGCCACGGCGCCGTGCACCAGGGGAATGCCGAGGGACCGGCAGGTGCTCTCGAGGAGGAAGCGATCCGGGATATTGTCCAGGCAGTCAACGACCACCTGGGACCGGTCCAGTAGGCTCCGGGCATTGGATTCATCCACAACGCAGCGATGATGGCGGACGGAGACCGCCCCATTGACCCTCTCAACTCTCCGCCTGGATGCGGAGGCTTTCTCCTTCGCCTCTGCAGCATTTCTCTCCGTGGAATGGATCTGGCGGTTCAGGTTGGACTCGTCATAGGCGTCGCCGTCCACGAGGATCAGCTCGCCGATCCCGATTCTGGCCAGCAGTTCACAGACCACACCCCCGAGGCCCCCGAGGCCGATCACCGACACCGCGGCCTCCAGCAATGCCACCTGGCCATCCATGCCCAGGGTTCCGATGTTGCGCTGGTAGCGCCTGGGGATCACACCCGTCCTAAGGGCGGCGATCTCCACCTCCCTTCTGGACATGCAGAGCTCGGCCGCCAGGGAATCAGCACCCGCAACATCGAGGAGCAGCAGGGGTTCTCCGTCGGGGCCCTGCACCTGCTCGGCTCGCTGCGCAATCCTGGCCGCGGCATCAGTCATCACTGCTCGCTCCCTTCACCTTTCCCGGTGGCCTGTCCGCCGGGATCCGCAGGCTTACACACCCTGAGTCACCGGACCGGGAACCCCTCACAGGGGCTGCCCCCAACCCTGTACGACCACCTCCTGCCCCCCATAGCAGGGCAGCGGATCAACCTCCAGCTACCAGAGGAAACATGGCAACCCGATCCTCTGGGCAAAGCGGATGATCGAAGCCCACCCTGCGGCTGTTCACAAAGACCACACTCACCTCATCGGAAGGGATCCCAATGCGCAGGCGCAGATCCCCCACCGTCTCCCCCGGCGAGACCGCAACCTGCAGGGGCTCAGCACCCTCACCAGGATGATACGTTCGCAAGGATGCGTAAAGCCGCACTTCCACCCGCGCCACCCCTTACACCCCCGTTCACAGGCCCAGAAGGCCGGGGTTGACCCCGGTCCTTCAGATTGGACCCTTCTGCTTCAACGATCGGGGCACCGAAGGCTGCGGCAGAAGATCCGTTCACTCCCTCATATGCATTGCCAGCCAGATCCTGTGACCTCATCCCTCTCAAACCCACATCTATCGCAGAGTTTCAGCTCGCTCGTTACTGCGATGACAGACAGCCTGACCTCATGGAAACCTGATGCACGCGATCATGTCTTCACAGTTGTCGAAGGGCATCGTCAGTCAAGAAGAGGCCAGATGGTCACGCAGTCTCCTTCGCTCCTCATCGGTCAAGGTCTCAAAGGCCCTGATCAATGTCAACCTCCCCTTCCTCGCGGTCAGATTCTTCACAGGACCGCTGCCTCCATCACTGGTCTCTGGAACCTACCACCACCACACCCGTCGCCAAGACCTCGGGAACAGAGCCCGACAGTGATATTGACCAGACGTACTCACCAGGAGGAAGGATCTGGTGCTCATAGTGGAAAACGAGCACCCAGTAGCTCTCCGTTCGAGAACCCACATCGCGGAAGGAAAAATGGCGCTTCGGTGAGTTAACTTCCCGACCATCGATGCGGAATTCCATGTCCAACCCATAGAGCTTCTCCTCGAGGGCGTCACGTGAATTGCTGCCCCAGCCAAATCCCCACGTCACGGAGGTGCCGGCGGGAACGTCCACATATGCAGAACCGGACCAGATCTGGTCCCACAGCCATATGTGATCCGGTGCAGTCAGGAAGACCTCACCGGCATGCAGCTGATGAACTCCGTCACCGCCCGGGGCAATGAAGGTCATGGCCAGCAACAGAAGCAGCATGATCACCGCATTGTTGACCAGACGCCGCCGCATTTTCTCCATCCCCTCTTCTCTGCTACGCATCACTTCTGCACCTGATGACGTAATGCCTCCCCGAACGCAGGATGTAATGGGCAACTGGCCTGCAGGATTGCCGCCTCCTGATCCCGAATTACATGAAAGCACCCTTTGAGAGGGGGAAACCCGTTGAGCTGCGACGATCCCCTGATGCGATTTGGGATAACAATGCAGCAGAGCCTGCTCGAGCGATTGGACCACGTGATCGAGGAGAAGGGATATTCGTCTCGTTCAGATTTCCTGCGGCGCCTGGCCCGCGGAGCCGTGGTGGAAGCCGAATTTGAAGACCAGGAGGCGGAGCTGGTGGGAACCCTCACCCTCCTTTATCAGCATAAACACGTAAACCTCGGACACGCCCTGACCAGCACAGAGCACGGGCACCTGGGCACGATCACCGCCAGCCTTCACGTACACCTCGACGAGGGAGATTGCCTCGAGGTACTGGTGCTGCAGGGCCGTTCTTGTCACATAAGAGAGATCGCCGACCAGATCGGCTCGATGCGCGGCGTGAAGATGGCTAAGCTGGCCCTGGCCGCCCTGTCGTCCGGGGACTGACGGGGTTCGGTAGCACAGAACCGATGCGATGTGTTATCCTCTGTTCAGCACACCAGCTCAGGCCGGGAAGGAAGACATCACCATGCCATCGCGCCGAAGGACGGGCAGACCGGCAGCAATCCTCGCCCCCAGTCGCCTGCTCACGATTCCGAATGCCCCGGGCAGACAGGGGACGTGCAGCCCTTGACGCATGACGTCTCTTTCTTTGATGCAAGAGCCGAGACCTGGAACCGGGACAATCCCGTTCCGCAGGAGAAGCTGAGACGGCTGATGAATCTCTGCGATCTCAGTCCAGGACAGGGTGTTCTTGACGTGGGCACAGGTACGGGTCGACTGGTCCCCCTGTTACTCGAACAGGTCGGGCCTGAGGGATGCGTCTGCGGCCTGGATCCCTCTGAGGGAATGCTGTCGGTGGCCCGGAAACGTCACCGTGCACCCAATCTCCGATTTGTCCTGTCGGCAGCCGAGTCTATTCCCCTTGAGGACAACTCTTTCGACCGCGTCATCTGCTACGCAGTGTTTCCTCATTTCCAGGATTCGGCCGGGGCTGTCGGCGAGCTGGTGAGGGTCCTGAGGCCCTCGGGGCTGCTGGTCATCGCCCACACGGAGGGCAGGGAGGCGATCAACGCCATGCACCGCTCGGCCGGTAGCGAGGTGGCCCGCGACATCCTGCCTCCCGCCGCCGACGTATCCCAGCTGCTGCAGGACCACCAACTGCGGGTGCGCAGGAGCCTGGACAGCTGCGATTTCTTCCTCGTATCGGCCAGCAAGGACCCCGAATAGCGAACCTGGCGACGGCGCCGTGCCCCTGAACAGCACTATGTCCGGTTCTGAACAGCCAGAGTACCCGGGATCAGCCGACTGATCGAGCAGGATCTTGCATCTTCGCTGTCGAATATCACTTATTATTCACCTGCCACAGATCATAGGATGTAGCCAGAGACCCGTTGTTGGTGCCCCGCAGGCGGACATGCAGTGTGTGTTCTGCTACTGGTGAGTTCAGATTTGCTCGATCGGGGGGAGGAAAACCCATGACCGAAGAAGCCGGAATGAGCACAAACGCTGAGCTGCCCTACACAATCCAACAGATCGACTCGGAGAATCGTGCGACAATCGAAAAGGACCACATTGAATTCGTGGAACAGAAAAGACTCGGCCTCAGCCGGTTCATCATTGAGATCAAGCATATCATCTCCTGTGAGATCATACCGGGTGACGAAGGGGACGAGATCCTGGTCCAACGGCGGATGGGAAACGCAATGAAGATCGGACCTGTCGACAGAGAATCAGCACGGACAGCAGTGGCGTTGATCCAGAGCCTGCGTCCGTGAATGAGACCCCCAGGGTGAACCCGGGTGAGCAATCCCCGGGTTCACCTGACACCTGAGGCACCCGATCTCAACTGGACCGCAGGGACCGCCCATCGCAGGTCCAGTCCTGCACCATGCTCCCGATCCTACCCGGATTAGCTCCCGCACCCCCTGCAGGCGTGCATCGGAACGTGCCGTCACCAGTTCCGGCTCCGGCTGGAGGCCCACCAGGCCTCCAGCTGGATCTGAAGTCGGGCGGCCACCTCCCAAACGCAGCGGATCGTCCCTCCCAGGGCTTGCCCTGGTCCATGACCAGGTGCCGCCGTCCAGGAACCGGGCCGGCAAAAGCAGGACAGCAGACCCGCTTACAGCATAATCCACCCATGACGCCTCTCGACCGTTCCGGAGGCGGAAAGCGGCCGTTCGGGCGGCGGTCACGGAACCATCGAGATGGCACCGGCCTCGTGCAGAGGCAGCAATCCACTGCCCCCACTGGAAAGTCGAACACCGCAGGCAGCTGTCCTTCATGTTCTGCTGCTTCATGTTCCTGGGCAAAATGAGTTCGCCCTCACTGCAGGAAAACATCAACCGATGCAAAAGATGTCCTGAAAGGCATAAGCTCAGAAACAGCTACAGGCGAGATCTGCCCAGGGTCTTTCTGTAAAAGGCCATGATCGAAGCCTCGGTTTGACCCTTTGAAAGGAGTGAATGTTGATGGAAAGGGACCTGTATTACGACCTGGTCTCGAGGAGAGTACAGCGCAACTGGAAGGCCGAGGAATACGGTGCCTGGCGGAGGATCTCCAATCCTGATGCGGTTCCTCTTAACTTCGGTTACCCATACCCCACCTCGTATCCCCTCGAGGATCTGGCCGCTGCCTGCGCCGCGGTCATGAAGGAGGACGGTCCCGCTGCCCTGAAATACGGCGGAGGCCCCCTGGCAGCAAAGATGGACCGCCTGATCACTGACCGGTGCAATGAGCGCGGCATGAACATCGGAGATGGAGAACTGCTGGTGACCAGCGGCTCCGCCCAGGCCATCAGCCTCGCCGCTGAACTGTTCCTCGATGAGGGTGACTCCCTGCTTGTCGAGGGACCCACCTTCATGGGGGCGCTGCGATCCTTTCAAAATCACCCGGTCAGCATCTATGCCGTGGACGGCGATGACGACGGCGTCCGGACCGACGACATGGAACAGCTGCTGCTGAGGCTGTCCGACGAGGGAAGACCCCCGAAATTCTTCTATTCCATTCCCAACTTCAACAACCCTGGGGGCTTCACCATGAGCCTCAAGCGCAGACGCCGGGTGCTGGAGTTGGCCGGGGAGTACGATTTCATCGTGGTGGAAGACGACGCCTACGGCGAGCTCCGCTACGAGGGAGAGGACCTGCCTACCCTGAGGGCCCTGGATGACGGAGGCCGCGTACTGCACCTCGGGTCCATGTCCAAGATCCTTGCCCCTGCGGTGAGGATCGGCTGGGTGGTGGGACCTGCCGCTCTGGTCGAACAGATGGGCAGTCTGAAAACTGACGGCGGAACCAACCCCCTCATTCGGGCTCTGGTGGCCGCATGCTGGGGCAGCATCGATGTGACCCAGAGGCTCAAGGAAATCCGCTCGGGCTACAGGAAGCGCCGGGACGCTGCCCTGGCGGCGCTGGAGAAATACATGCCCCGGGGCTGCTCCTGGAGCCGGCCCGAGGGCGGGTATTTTCTGTGGGTGACGGTTCCCGACTCCATTGACGTCACAGACATCCTGCCAGAGATCGCCGAGGCAGGCGCGACGCCCCTCGGGGGCACCATGTTCTTCCCTGATGACCGCGGCCATCACAACCTGCGGCTGTCATTCAGCTACCCTGATCCCGCGGACATCGAGCAGGGCATACGGACGATGGCCGAGGTGATCGAGAAGCACCTGTAGATGGGATGACCTGAGCTTCCCCGGTGCGAGCAGTGCGGGGTCTCGCGATTCGAGGGCAGTCCACCGGTCGGCGTGTAGAGCGCATATGCCTATACCTGCGGGGATCGCCCCTCCGGTCCCAGGAAACCGGTGATCCTCGCCTCTCGGCCAGCTGCAACCGGACTCCCCGGATGCAGCTGGCCCTGTGCTGAGACAGCCCAGTCGGTGGTGGGAGCCAGCGCTGCAACGACCTTCACCGGCAACCAAGTTGCAGGCCGGTGAGTAAACATCAACGGGATCCCAGGGCCACGGGCCCCGCAGACGTAGGGCGGGATCCCATCGGGGACTGAACAGCTCCGACCAGGAGGCCGCGCTGCAGGCCCTTTCACCCACGCCATTTGTCTCACGGATGCCATTCCAGGGGTGGCCTCGTCCTCAGCACCTTGACAGAGACCCATCCAGGCTCATCCCTGGCGCAGGTTATCAAGCCCGCTGATGACTCCCCTGACCAGATTGGGGGGTGACGTCCACTCGCCTGAGATCGCAAAGGCCCTCTGCACACGATGCCTGACGCCCTCAACCTCCCTGGCGCAGGCTCTGTTGAAGTGAATCACCGCCAGCGGCTCACCCCTGCTGACCCCATCACCGACCTTCTTCTGCAGTACGATCCCGGCAGAGTAATCAACGGGATCCTCCTGTGCTTTCCTGCCCGCTCCCACGGTCATGGCAGCTGCACCGATCCCTCGCGCATCAATCCACGCGACATAACCCTCGCGCGGGGCACGGACCGAGAGCCTCTCAGTGGCAGTGGGCAGCAAAGTGACGTCGTCCACGACCCTGGCATCACCTCCCTGGTTGCTGATGAACTGCCGTAGTTTGTCCAGACCGGCCCCGCTCGCCAGAAGCCCCCTGAGTTTAGCCCTCGCCGCGCCCAGATCACCAGCAGCTCCGCCCAACACCAGCATGTAGCTTCCCAGGACAAGGGTGAGCTCCTCAAGGTCTGACGGACCCCCTCCCTTCAGGGTCGCGATCGCCTCTGCCACCTCCAGCGAATTGCCGACGGCTCTGCCCAGGGGCTGGTCCATGTCCGTCACCACGGCAACAACCTGTTTGCCGGCTCCCACTCCGATGTCGACCATAAGGGAGGCCAACTCCCGGTCCTCGCTGTCGGTTTCGAGCAGCGCGCCCCCACCAGCCTTCACATCCAGGACGATGGCATCTGCACCCGCTGCCAGTTTCTTGCTCATGATGCTGCTGGCGATGAGGGGCAGGCTGTCAACAGTACCCGTGACATCCCTCAGGGCGTAGAGCCTCTCATCGGCCGGCACCAGGTTCTCCATCTGCGCCACCACTGCGAGACCCACCCCTGTCACCGCATCGATCAGTCGCTCCGCGGACAGGCGCGGCCCGAATCCAGGTATGGCCTCCAGCTTGTCTACAGTCCCGCCGGTGTGCCCCAACCCCCTGCCGGACATCTTGATCACGGGAACGCCCGCTGCTGCGACCAGGGGCGCCAGAACCAGTGTCGTCTTGTCACCGACCCCCCCGGTGCTGTGTTTATCCACTATGATCCCGGGGGCCGCTTTCGAGAGGTTGAGCACCTCACCGGATTCCGCCATGGCCAGGGTGAAGTGCAGGATCTCTTCCCGCGTCATGCCCCGGAAGAAGACTGCCATGGCAAAGGCCGCCATCTGATAATCCGGGACTGCCCCGCGGGTGTATCGCGACAGGAGATCTTTGATCTCCTCGGGGGAGAGTTCACCCCCGTCTCTCTTTTTGAGTATCAGGTCAACCGGACGCATCGGGATCATCTCCATCCGTTCCCAGCCCTCACAATGCTCGCCCACCGGTGACATATGCAGTCTGGGATACTCTCTCGGGCAGTCACAACTGCCGACTCCGTGCTCATTCTACCAGAACACGCCGCTCAAACAGATGACGGCGAACAGACACAGGCAATCCTTCCCCGGCAGAGAAGCACACGGCAGAAGACGCCTAAGCAACTGGGTTCGGGAAGATCCCAGACTCATGAACAGCCCCCCCCGGTTCGAGATCACCCGGAAGGCAATCCCTCCGTCTCTGAGGGTACTCTGGTGACGGGGTGAAGGAT
>PWUC01000196.1 GCA_003562655.1 Clostridia bacterium | reverse complement strand
GCCACCCGACATGCAACCAGATCATACCATGCCCCCCACCCGGATTCCACCGCAGAAGTCAGTCAGCCGCCACGGGAGGAACCCGGTGAAGCATTCTCTCCAACCGGGACAGGAGGGAACCGACGGCAGTGTCCGACGGAGGCCGCAGGTGCACCCGCAGATTACTCTGGCTGTGCACCCGGGACACAGAGCATCTGAAGCCAAACTCCTTTGCAATATTGCGCCAGTCCACCGCTTCTCCCTCCTCGGGAAGCAGCTCCAGCGCCACGTAACCGGCCCCCTGCTTCATGCTGAGGACACCGCACGCGGCCCCAAGCAGTCCCAGGGTCGCCAGGCGGAGCAGGTTGATGACCGGTGGCGGAGGGTCACCAAAGCGGTCAATCAGCTCATCCGTGACGTCCTGCACCTCGTCGAGATCGGAAAGGGCGCTCATCCGACGGTACAGGGATACGCGCTGAGCGCTGCTCGGCACGTACTCCTCCGGCAGATACGCATCAACATCCAGCTCCAGGGCCGGCCTCTGCAGGGGAGGCTCCCTCCGCTTTCCTCGGAGTTGATCGACCTCCTCCCGCAGCATCCGCGTGTATAGATCGAAGCCCACAGTGATCATGAACCCGTGCTGCTCCGCTCCCAGCACATTTCCCGCCCCCCGCAGCTCAAGGTCACGCTTAGCCAGCCGGAACCCCGAGCCCAGCTCGGTGAACTCCTTCAGGGCGCTCAGGCGCTCAATTGCCAGGGTTGGCAGGACCTCTCCCGAGCGATATGTCAGGTAACAGTAAGCCAGTCGGTCGGAACGCCCCACCCGTCCTCGCAGCTGGTATAGCTGGGCCAGGCCGAGGTGATCCGCATTCTCAACGATCAGAGTATTCGCGTTGGATATGTCCAGGCCTGATTCAATGATGGTGGTGCAAAGGAGAACGTCAAACCGGCCCTGCACGAAATCATCCATCACGGTCTCGAGACGCTGTTCGGGCATCTGTCCGTGGGCAACAGCGACCCTCGCACCCGGAACCAGTCGTTCCACTCGCTGTCGCGCCCGGTCTATGCTGTGAACCCGGTTGTGCACGTAAAAGACCTGCCCCCCGCGATCCAGCTCCCGCTGGATGGCATCAGCCACAAAGGCCCCATCGTATTCCAGGACGTAGGTGACCACGGGGAGACGGTCCTCAGGAGGAGTCTCGATCACGCTCATGTCCCTGATGCCGGAGAGGGCCATGTGCAGTGTGCGCGGAATGGGAGTGGCGGTCAGGGTCAGCACATCGACGGTCTGTTTCAGCTGCGTCAGCCTCTCCTTGTCTCCTACGCCGAACCGATGCTCCTCGTCAACAATCACCAGGCCCAGGTCGCGAAACTGCACATCCTTCTGCAGCAGGCGGTGAGTTCCGACCACCATGTCCAGGTCTCCCCTGCGAAGAGCCGTTATTACCTTCTCCTGCTCACGGCGCGAGCGGAAGCGGCTCAGCACATCGATGTTGCACGGCCATTCTGAGAAGCGCTCCCGCACAGTATGAAAATGCTGCTGGGCGAGAATGGTCGTCGGCACCAAAAAGGCCACCTGCTTGCCGTCCATTATGGCCTTGAAGGCGGCGCGCAGTGCCACCTCTGTCTTGCCGTACCCGACATCTCCGCACAGGAGGTGATCCATGGGATGCGCCTGTTCCATTCCTCTTTTGATCCTGTCTGAGGTCTGTACCTGGTCCGGGGTCTCCTCATGGGCGAAAGCATCCTCGAACTCCCGCTGCCACAGAGTATCGGGGCTGAACAGGTGCCCCTGCACAGCCTGCCGCGCAGTGTAGAGGTTGAGAAGCTCCTCCGCCATATCCCGCAGAGACTTTCGCACCCTCCGCTTGACCGTGTTCCACTCCCCACTGCCCAGCCGGTATATTCTGGGGGGCTTGCCTCTCTTGCCGACGTATTTCTGTACCAGCTCTATGGCGTCAACGGGCACGTAGAGACGGTCCCCCTCGGCATAGGAGATGACCAGGTAGTCCCGCTCCACCCCCTGGACCTCCTTGGATGACAGACCGAGATACCTGCCTATACCGTGATGACGATGGACCACATAGTCCCCCTCAACAAGGTCCTCATAGGTGACGACATCCCTCCGGTGCTTTCTCGGAACCTGGTACCGGACCTGATGCGGGCGGCCGAAGACATCGCTCTCGGTGAGCAGAATCAAATTCTGCCCGTAAACTTCGAAGCCCTGCGAAAGCTCCGCCCTGACGACCATCAGTTCGGAGCCCGTGTCAAATCCCCTCTCCCGCAGTGAGTCCGCGAGCCGCAGTGCCCGGTTCTCAGAAGGCATGCTCACGACCAGGCGGCGCCCATCGGATCTCCACCGCTGCAGTTCCGAGAGAAACATCTCCCACTGCCCGTAGAAGGGCTCCGAAGGACGGCCGCCGGTGCGGGCAATGTGATCCAAACTGACCCCCTTCACCCGCTGCAACAAGGTGGACAGATACAGGCGGGCCCGCTCATCCGGCAGTGGATCGAGCTCGTGCGGGGGCAGGACCAGGTCGAGCTGACCCGGCAGCACCGTTCCCTCATCGATGAGGCGTCGGTGCCGATCTTGCCTCCTGTCGCCTCTCTCTTGCACCTCCCGGGTCACCCGAGCGGGATCCCACACGGCCACCGCAGCTTCGGCGGGCAGGTAGTCAAAGACGGTGGCCAGGGATGAGCAAAAATAGGGCAAAAACAGGTCAAAGTTGTCATACTGCAGTCCACCGCGAAGATGGGCGAGTTGACCCCTCACCCGCTCCTCCAGCAGGTCAGCGATCCGACCCTCGCCGTCCTGCCGCAGTTGACAGGTCCTTTCAGCCATCTCCCCCTCAAGGCGGCCGAGTCCGTCGCCCCGATCAAGATCCCCGGCTGCTGGGAAGGTCTCCGAAGCCGGACCCAGCTGAACCTCATCTGCATTCTCCACCGAACGCTGGGAAGAAACATCAAAGATTCTCAGTGAATCCACAGCGTCACCGAAGAACTCAATCCTCACCGGGTGCAACAGGGATGGCGCAAAGATATCTACAATCCCACCTCGAACGGCAACGTGCCCGGGCTCGCCGACCATCTCCTCCCGGCGATAACCCATGCCCACGAGCCTGCCCAGGAGAGCGTCGCGATCACACCGCTCTCCCCGCTGCAGAGAGAAAAATGCCCGCTCCATTATGTCTCGCGGTGGTAAACGTCGCTCCAGGGCCTCCACTGCAGCCACCACGATGAGGGGGCACCCTGACAGGAGGCGCCCAAGCGTACGCAGCCGCTCGGCCACCGGGTCGCGGTTGCGCAGGACTTCGGGGTGAGGCAGCAGGTCAAGGGGAGGAAGAAAGGCCAGTTCATCCTCTCCCAGCCAGGCGCCCAGATCACCCCGCATCCTCCCGGCCTCCCTTATGCTGTCGCAGATGACCAGCAGGGACCCCCTGAACCGTCTGAACAGTGCGGCAAGCATGAAGGCATCCATTCCCCTGCTCACGCCGTACAGTAAAGTCGCACCGTCGTTCTTCTTCATGCCGTCGGAGACGCTGCGGAATTCAGCGAGCTCATCCCACAAATCCAGCAATCGGCTTGCATCCTTGAGATCGGGTATCTTCTCGGACTCGGCTGCGGACAACGCGATCCCAGCTCCATTCTGAAACACCTTCAGGGCTCGGGCAGAAAGCCGGAGCCCCTCTACACCTCGATTTTTGTGATCTCACCCCTCCGCAGGGGTCAGATCACACCCATTGTACCTGTTCATCGCCATCTCTACACCACAGACCGCGGCCGAACCCACGGCCCGCACCGCGAGACTGAGCACGTCCCTCAACACAGACCGCTCACGCGCGGCAAAACGACAGAGAACGTAGTCGTCAGATGCCCACCCCTCGGGAGGACGCCCGATCCCGATTCGCAGGCGGGGGAAGGCAAAACTGCCGAGTTCGCGTCCGACAGACTCCACTCCCCTGTGGCCCCCACTGCCCCCACAGGGCCGCAGCCGGAGGCGTCCCAGGGGAAGATCCAGATCATCGTGGATCACCAGGACCTCATCTGGAGCCAAACGGTGGCGGCGGACACACTGCCTCACCGATATGCCGCTCCGGTTCATGTAGGTGACGGGACGGAGCACCAGTAGCGACCGGTCCCGGACCCGCGCCTGGGCCCATCGCCCGGTATAGCCCCTCTGCCAACGACCGACCGCCAGGAGCCCGGCCACCTCGAAACCCACGTTGTGCCGGGTGCCCCTGTATTGATCCCCAGGGTTACCCAGACCAACCACCAGCTGAATCGGCACCCGGGCTCACCCTCCTCAGAACTGAGGTTCCTCCGCCTCCGGGTCGTCTTCTTCTTCACCGATGCGCTCCGGTTCACGGTCCTCATCGAGGAGAATGTCCTCCTCTTCGTCTTCCGGCTCCTCAATCTCAAGTCGGGGCTGCACCAGAGTGACGATGATGTCGGTGGGATCGTTCAGGATCTGCACTTCCTCGGGTGCCTCGACGTCGGCAACAGTCACGCTGTCTCCCAGGGTGAGTTCCGAGATGTCGACGGTTATCCTCTCGGGTATGTCCCCCGGGAGGCACTGCACCGTCAGTTCACGAACACCGTGCTGTAGAACCTCGATCCCACTGGTTGCCTGTTCCTCACCGATGAGCTGAACCGGCACATCTGTGGTGAGGGTCGCCTCCAGGTCTACCTGGTACAGATCCACGTGCAGGATATTGCGTTCCACCGGGTCACGCTGGATCTCCCTGACCATCACCACCCGTCTATCCTCAACGAATTCCTCGATCTCCAACTCCATCAGTCCCCGCTGTCCCCCGGCAGCCATTACCCTGCGCAGCTCCAGTTCGTTCACCTTGAGGGGAACGTTGTCCACACCTCTGCCGTAAAGCATGGCTGGAACGTAGCCTTCCTGCCGCAGGCTCACCGGGTGACCTGTTTCTCTCAAACTCGCTGCTATCGTGACCGACTCTTTCATAATCAGTTACCCTCTCCTTACCGATCATCCCAGCCTATCCTAACCCCCGCTGGGACCCATGTCAAACCTCACCCAGTGACGAAGAGCTCACTGACAGAGCGATCCTCGTGAATCCGCCCTATCGCCTTTCCCAGCAGCGGGGCAACAGAGAGAACCTGCAGGTTTTCCATGGATATGTCACCAAGGGGGACCGTATCCGTCAGAACGAGCTCCTCGATGGGAGACTCCCCCAGTCGCTGCACAGCCGGCGGAGACAGTATGCCATGGGTCGCCCCCGCCAGGACCCTGCTCACACCTCTGTCCCTAAGGGCGCAGGCAGCTGCACATATGGTGCCCGCCGTATCGATCATCTCATCCACCAGGATCGCCGTGTTGCCGCTGACATCGCCGATTATATTCATGGCCGCTGACATGCCAGGGCGGGGCCGGTACTTGTCCACAATCGCGATCCTTGCCCCGAGGCGGGCGGCCATGTCGCGGGCCCTGGCCACTGCCCCTGCATCAGGAGCGACCACCACGACCTCTCCCAGGTCCGCGCCCGCGAAATACTCGGACAGCGTCGGGACTCCCGTGAGATGATCCAGAGGGATGTCAAAGAATCCCTGGATCTGTCCCGCATGCAGATCAATCGTCAACACCCGGGTGGCGCCGGCAGTTGTGATGAGGTTTGCCACCATTTTTGCCGTTATCGGCTCCCGTCCCCGGGTTTTCCTGTCCTGTCGTCCGTAGCCGTAGTACGGTACGACGGCCGTTATGCGCCGGGCAGAGGCCCGGCGCAGAGCATCGATTATGATCAGGAGCTCCATCAGGCTATCGTTGACCGGACCGCAGGTAGGCTGAATGACGAAGGCATCCGTACCGCGGGCATTCTCGTCAATCATCACCCGGATCTCTCCATCGCTGAAACGGTCCACCACCATTTCCGCCAGCGGGACCCCCATGGACTCACTTATGGCCGCAGCCAGGGGTCGGTTGGCGTTTCCCGCAAAGAGCTTCAAATTGCCATGCCCCTCAAACATCCGCCGTCATCTCCTCCCGTCATGCTCATTCCCTGCGCAGGTAGCGGCGTGCCCAGCCCTCCTTGTTCTTCTGGCGCTCCCGCGCCACTGCCAGGCTGTCGGGGGGAACATCCCTGTTTATGGTAGATCCAGCCGCAACAAAACCCCCCTGGCCCACCGTAACCGGGGCGATGAGATTGCTGTTGCATCCGATGAAAGCCCCGTGACCCAACACAGTGCGGTGCTTATTCCGCCCATCATAGTTGACCGTGATGGTGCCCGCTCCCATGTTGACACCCTCACCGACATCAGCATCGCCCACGTAGCAGTGATGGGGCAGTTTGCTTCCCTTCTCAATCCTTGAATTCTTGACCTCGGCGAAGTTACCCACCTTGACCCCCTCGGCCAGCTCATTCCCAGGCCGGAGATGGGCGAAGGGACCAACCGTCACCCCATCGCCCAGGGTGCTGTCGGTGATCACAGAATACCACACCGAGACCTCGTCACCCACCCGCACGTCAATCAGGTGACTCATGGGCCCAATGCTGCAACGAGAGCCAATGTGACAGCCCGCCTCCAGGGTGGTGAAAGGGTGGATGACCGTGTCGCATCCCACCTCAACCCCGGGATATATCCAGGTTGTGCCTGGATCCATCACCGTAACCCCACAGTCCATGACGGCATCCATAATCCGCCGGCGAAGTATATCGGTGACCTCGGCCAGCTCCTGGCGGGTGTTGACCCCCAGCACACTGCGGATGTCAGCGGCCTGGACCGTCTGCACCGTCAGTCCCCTCTCATGCAGGAGAGGAAAGACATCGGGCAGGTAGTATTCTTGCTGCACATTGTCGGGGCGAAGAAGGGGCAGGGTCTCCAACAGAGAATTGACGCGGAAACAGGCGATGGCGGTGTTGATCTCCCGGATGGCGGCCTCAGCATGAGAGGCATCGGCTTCCTCCACGATACTGACCATCTCGCCGTCCTCATCCCGCACCACCCGCCCCAGACCCGTCGGATCATCCAGCACAGCGGTCAGCAGGGTAGCCGCCGCACCACTTTCCCGGTGTCTGCGCATCAACCGCTTCAGCATATCTGCCGTGACCAGGGGGACATCGCCGTTGACCACCAGGACATCATCAATACCGGCCAGGCTCTCCGCAGCAGCACTAACCGCATGCCCCGTTCCCCTCTGATCCTCCTGGCGAACATACTCCACTGCATCGCCCAGAGTACGCTGCACCTGCTCTCCCTGGTAGCCAATCACCACCGTGGGACGCGCAATCCCTGCCTCGTGAAGGGCCTGCACAACCAGTGAGACCATGGGTACGCCCAACACCGGGTGCAGAACTTTCAAGAACCGGGACCTCATGCGCGTGCCGTGCCCTGCCGCCAGAACCAACCCGGCAAAACCTGACATCGTACCATCACCCACCTCTCCCTACTACCCTATTTGACACCAAAGACCAGATTGCCTGCAGGCCCGCACGGGGCCCTCTGAGCCCCGTGCGGACACCCCAATCTCAATACGCCCGTCGCTACGTCGCAGTGCGATACTCGCGCCGCCCCTCCGTCACCGCAGCCTCATACACCCGCAGGAGCTCCTCCTGAATGTACTGCCGGGTATGCGAGGTGACCGGATGAGCGATGTCCAGGTGATCACCTCCTGGAAGACGCCTGCTTGGCATCGACATGAACATCTGTCGGTCGTGGCCCTCCACTAGCTTGACCTCATGCACAACAAAACAGTCATCAAAGGTCAGCGATGCGACGGCCCTGGTGCGACCCTCTCCCTCCGTGCAGCGCATGCGAACTTCGGTAATATTCACCATCCTCCCCCCCCTCCGGGCCCGGTGCATATATACCATTCTATGCCATGCCTACCAGTTCCTGCCTGAAGGCGGGGTCGGATCTAGTCTGTCTGAGCGGTGGAGCGGACCACCACATTGCGTCCGCCCGGAGAAAAGGTCACCTCCGCCAGGGACTCGTACTCATGCACCAGTTTGTCACGAGGAGAGCGGGCCACCGCCACGACCCCGACACCCAGGGCCTCGACCTCAAATTCGGCGAGCAGATCACACGCCCCCTTCACTGTGCCACCGCCTCGCATGAAATCATCAATCACCACAACGGAACTGCCGGGAAGAAGGGCGCGTCGGGGAAGGGACATGGTCTGGATGCGAGACGAAGAACCGGAGACGTAGTTGATGCTGACCGAGCTGCCCTCGGTGACGCGGCCGTTGCGGCGTATCAGGACCAGGGGAAGATCCAGGTCTCGAGCCGTCATGAGTGCAAGGGGGATCCCCTTGGTCTCAATCGTCACCACGTAGTCGGGCCTCAGGGGACCGAATAGATGAGAGAAGTAGGTGCCGATCACCTCCGCCCAGCTGGGAGAGAAGATGATGTCCGTCATGTACAGAAAGCCCCCTGGAAGAATGCGATCCGGGTCCTGCAGATCATTGATGAGAGTTTCTGTGAGGGATCTCATCTGCTCCGGCGAAGGGCGGGGCTTCAGACGGACGCCTCCCGTCGCGCCGGGCAGAGTCTCGACGGCGGCTGATTCCGTCCTCTCGAAAGCGTCCCTGACGATGGCGACATCCTCAGAAACCGTTGACCGGGCCACCTTCAGATACCGGGCGAAATCACCCAGGCTGAATACCCTGTAGGGGTGGTTCACCAGAGCCTCCACGATGCAAGCAATTCTCATAGGCCGGGGCCATCTGTCCTTCACCCATCGCCCCCCTTATCATAACAAATGGTGATGCGATAAAAGCCGGAAGGGCACGGACATTCACCCTTCACCATGTATAGAATATTCGCTAGAGGGCCTCATGGCAAACCCTGCCCGTCCGACGGCGCCCCTTCGCGCAGCAGGTATTCGAGGGCGAGCAGCTGCTCCGGTTTGTCCACGTCCGTCGCCAGCTCCGGGTCGGGACTGAGGACTGCATGACCCTCCGCCCCGGTGACTCGCTGGAACATCCGCTCCAGATGCGCGATCCCCGCCATGCGCGTCAACAGCCGGATGATGAAGACCGGCCCCAGGGTTGAGGCCATAAGCAGGGGCCTCTTTCGGCCGTGATACATCCGCTCCAACTCAGGAAGAACCCGCCTTATGCTGTGCTCGGTACCGAGGAAGCAGTTCCCCAGGGTGACCTCTCCCTCCCGGAGCTTCACGTAGGTGCGGCTGACGCCCGGAAACCGGGCCTCACTTGTCTGACGGGTCACCACTGGAACGAAGAATTCTCCCGGGCTCTCAATGCAGTTCTCTGTGAACCTGTCGATCACAGGACCCGTGATCATGGGAACATCGCAGGTGATGAACAGGAGGTGCTCAGCAGCTGAGTTTGCCTCTAGCCCCATCTTCACACTGTCCAGGAAGGTCTTGCCGGCAGGAACCAGGCGTACTCCCTCCATGGATAGCCGCTCTCTGAACTCCGGGAACCCGACCAGGCTTATCCCGTTGATCGTGTCAGCCT
>PWUC01000202.1 GCA_003562655.1 Clostridia bacterium | reverse complement strand
TCTCGGGCGCGTTCTCTGCGGGGAGAACGCCCTGTACCCGATGCTGGGCATGAAGGTGGGGCCGAATGCGGGGGTGGCCCTTGCGGTCGCCTTCGACGTCTTCTGGCCGGGGAAGACCACCCTGGGTGACAACTGCGTCCTGGGTTATAATGTAACCGTCCTCGCTCACGAGTTCCTCGTCGATGAAGGGTGGGTCCGACCACCATCGGAGACGAGGCCGTGATCGGGGCCAACGCCACCATCCTGGCCGGGGTGACGGTCTGTGCCGGTGCGGCCGTCGTCGCAGGAGACATTCCCCCCGGTCCCCTCGCCGTCGGGGTGCGGCCCGGGTTGCGAGGTGACCGTCTGAAGGGTTCAGGAGCGGCCTTTCCGCACATACTATAGCCTGCGGAGGTGCAAAAATTTGACGAAATTGCAAGATATGATCAGGGGACCCCTCCACTTTGTGGGGGTGGGAGGGTACGGGATGAGTGGTCTGGCCCGGGTCCTGGCCTCGATGGGTTCCGAGGTCACGGGCTGTGACATCCGGGAGTCGTCGCGCGTCCGGTGGCTCCGGTCTGAGGGGATACCGGTGCTGCTGGGACACAGCGCCGACCACCTGTGTGGGGTCAGGGCCCTCGTTTACAGCACCGATGTGCCCCGGGACAACCCCGAGCTCACGGCGGCGGAGGAGGCCCGCATACCGCTGCTGCACCGCTCCCACCTGCTGGCCCATCTCTTTTCCACCTTCCCGCAGAGCGTGGCGGTGAGCGGAACTCACGGCAAGACCACGACCACGGCGATGATGGCGGCGATCCTGAAGGCTGCTGACCTGGATCCCACCGCTCTCATCGGCGGTGAGATCTGCCGACCAGGGGTCACCGCCAGGGTTGGCGAATCCGACTATCTTGTGGCCGAGGCCTGTGAGAGCGACGGCACCTTTTTGAGGTACCACCCCGGGCATCTCATCGTCACCAACCTGGAGCCGGAGCACCTGGAGTTTTACGACGGCAGCTTTGATCGAATGGTAGAGGCCTTCGGGCGCTTCCTGGGGAATGTCCGGCCCGGTGGCGTCGTGGCGATAAACGCCGATGACAGGCGGCTGGCGGGGATGGCGGAGCTGACCCGCGGCCGGGTGGTGTTGTGTTCTCCCTCGGGGGATCCCTCCGCCCACTACCGGGCCGTGGATGTGGCCCTCGAGGGTTGCTGCTCAGAGTTCTCCCTCTATTTCGGCGATGAGGACCTCGGCCGTCTGAAGGTCGCGGTGCCGGGGGCGCACATGGTGGCCAACGCCCTGCAGGTTGCCGCGGCCGCCAGGGAGATGGGCTGTCCCCTGGAGGCGATCGCGGGGGGTCTGGCATCCTACCGTGCGGTGAGCCGCCGCTTTCAGCGGATGGGACGCGTCCGCGGGACCCTGGTCGTCGACGACTACGCGCACCACCCCACTGAGATACAGGCCAACCTCGAGACGGCCCGCAGGCTGGCGCAGAACCGGGTCATCGCCGTCTTTCAGCCCCAGCGTCACACCCGCACCTACCATCTGATGGAGGAGTTCAGCCGCTGCTTCGACGGTGCCGACGAGCTGATCCTCACCCCCATATACTCGCCACCGGGGCAGAAGCCGATCCCCGGGGTCTCCTCGGAAAGCCTGGCCGGAAGGATCCGCGACCGGATTTGTCTGCCCATCCAGTTGATGGAAGACCGCGAGGAGATCGTCAGTTACCTCGATGATGCCATCTGCCCCGGCGATGTGGTGCTGACCATGGGTGCGGGCGACATATGGAAGGTTGCCGCAGAACTGGCGGGCGAGGGGCCGGGTACCGTGGCTCCCGCCAGCGGCCTCTGCGATGGGGGAGCGTAGGCTGCGAGGCTGAGCCGGCCATCCTCGGCGATTCACATCGCCGCACCATCATCGGGTATTTGTCCTTCCTCCATTGAGCATTTTGCTTCTTGTGTGCTAAGGTGAGAACCAATAACAATGGAAGGGGGAAAGTCATGACCCTGCAAGACAGGATGGGTGGTGAGGGGCTCACCTTCAATGATGTGCTGTTGATCCCGCAGTATTCGGAGGTTCTTCCCCGCGAGGTTGACGTGTCGACCCGGCTGACCAGGGATATCCGGCTGAACATCCCCATTGTCAGCGCCGCCATGGACACGGTCACCGAGGCCCGCGCGGCCATTGCAATGGCCCGGGAGGGCGGCATGGGTGTGGTCCACCGGAACATGGCTCCCGAGGAACAGGCAGGCGAAGTGGACAAGGTCAAAAGATCGGAGCACGGCGTCATAACGGATCCTTTCTACCTGTCCCCGCGGCACCGGGTGCGGGAGGCGGTCGAGCTGATGGACCGCTATCGCATAAGCGGGGTCCCCGTCGTGGAGGGGGACCGGTTGGTGGGGATCATCACCAACCGGGACGTGCGGTTTGAGACGGATTTTGACCTTCCCATCGGTGAGGCCATGACCTCAGAGGGCCTGATCACCGCTCCGGAGGGAACGGACCTGGTGCGGGCGCGGGCGATAATGGCCCGTCACAAGATCGAAAAGCTGCCCCTGGTGGACGAAGATTTTCGCCTCCGGGGATTGATCACCATAAAGGACATAGAAAAAGCCGAAAAATACCCCAACTCGGCCAGGGACGAAGGAGGGCGCCTGCTCAGCGGCGCCGCAGTGGGGGTTGGCGAGGCGATGATGGAGCGGGTCGCCCTGTTGGTCAGGGGCGGGGTGGACGCGATCTTCATCGACAGTGCCCACGGTCATTCGAGGAACGTGATGGAAGCCACGGCTCAACTCAAGAGGGAGTTTCCCGATGTGGCGGCGATTGCCGGCAATGTGGCCACGGGGGAGGGAGCCCGGGCGCTGATTGATGCCGGGGCCGATGCCGTCAAGGTGGGAGTCGGTCCGGGCTCCATCTGCACCACGCGGGTCATCGGCGGGGTCGGCGTTCCCCAGCTGACGGCCATCGCCGAGGCGGTCCGGGCGGCAGGAGAGATTCCCGTCATCGCCGACGGGGGTGCGAGCTTCTCCGGGGATATCGTCAAGGCCATCGCTGCCGGAGCATCGGCGGTCATGGTGGGCGGTCTTCTTGCAGGTACCGAGGAGAGTCCAGGGGAGACCGAGGTGTTCCGGGGGAGAAGCTACAAGACATACCAGGCCATGGGCTCCGAGGCGGCGATGAAGCGGGGCAGCAGCGATCGCTATTTCCAGCGCCCCACGGACAAACTGGTGCCCGAGGGCGTGGAGGGACGCGTGCCCTATCGCGGCCCCCTTGCTGGCATCGTTCACCAGCTGGTGGGCGGGCTGCGGGCGGGCATGGGCTACTGTGGAGCAGCCACCATCGAGCAGCTTCAGAAGAACACGAGATTTGTCCGGATAACGGGGGCGGGCCTGCGGGAGAGTCATCCCCATGATGTGACGATAACCAGGCAGCCTCCCAACTACCAGACGGACGACGAACACAGCTGATGGCATAAATCAGCCCTCCCCCAATATTCTAAACCCGGGGGGGAGACGGAATGGACCTGTACGGGGGATCCTGGGACGTCAGAGAGATCACCGCCGTCAGTGTCTTTGCCCGGGCGGTCGCCGATGCCACGGAGGTGGTGTACGTCGCCCCCCCGCGGCCCGCGGCCGGGATCGTGGACGCGAGGACGGTGCGACACAGCGTTGACGCTCACCTGGACCGTCGACATGTCCTGGTGCGAGGCACCCTGAACTGGCGGATTCAGTATGTTCCCGCCCGCGGGAGGGGCGATGTCGATGCGTTCACCGCCCGCGAGGGGTATCGGGTTCGCGTGCCCCTGACCTTCGACGCATTCATGACCCCGGTGCGAAATGCGGAGCCCGAGGTGTCCCTGATCGCCCCCGACGCCACCCTTCGTAGGGTGTTTCTGTGTGCAGACGAGGAGGGACGGATCGGTCTGGTGATCCGTGTCCGGGGCAGGATTGAGGTGAGCGGGCCGGTGCGCATGTGTGTGGCGGTCCTCTCGCGCGAGGATGGCCAGGAGATGGGTCCGAAGGGCTCTCGTGAGGCACCGTAGATCTGGGGGTGGGCCCCAGGCCAGCAGGCCCTATGCCGGCCCGGGTCCGCGTTGCCCCTGGTGGCGCTTATTCACCCTTGTTCCGGGATACAGCGGTCGTCTTTCTGCTCCTGCTGATCACAACATTCGGTTTCTTCGTCCGGCGCGGTGCCTTTTTCGTCAGCGGCGGACAGGGCGGGTGGGAACTCCCACCGCAGGGGAGAGAGCTTCTCCTTTTCCTTCTCCGGCGGATCCCCTCCCACCTCGTCTTCAGTGGGTCTGACATCGACGTCTTCACGGTTGAGCTCAGGTCTGGACACGGTCTCATCCTCCCTTGATGGGGTCCATTTCCCCTTTTCGACGGCACTGAGGGCCCGCTCCAGTAAATCGCCCGGCGGCATCTCCCCGGGCTTCTCCTTGGGCTCCGGCACAGCCAGTCCCCGCAGTCGGGACTCGCGGCAGCGGGCGATCAGGTCATTGAGCCGGGAGCGTTCTTTCTTGCCGAGATCCCGGACCGAAGCATATGCGTCAAGGGTCGAGGCCGGGACTGCGCAGCCCTGCTGTGCGGCCATGAACAGCAGCGGCATCAGGTCGTCGGCGGCGTTGCCCGGTCCTGCGTGGTCCCAGGAGTCCAGGAGAAGCTCTCCCGAGGGGCCGGCCCTGACCACCCCGGGTCCGAGACGACCGTGGACCATGGAACCCTCCTCTTCACCCTCCGTGCAGAGATGGAGGCTCCCCAGGAGGCGGGCCAGTCGCAGAAGCTCTTCCCCGGTGTTCAACTCTGCCGGGGGATAGTGGGGCTGAAGATACCACTCACCGCCGTACCCCGAGACTGTGGGTTCTCCACGGGTCGTGGGAACGATGGGCACGAGATTGGTGAATCCCCTCTTCTTCAGGGATTGCATGAGCCGGTGGGCCCGGCAGATTGGCTCCGGGTCCAGGGCATCTCGCAGGAGGTACTGGCAGTCTGCTTCCTCGACCAGATAGGTCCTGTAGTCTGCCCTGCGCACAGCCGGGTCATCGTCCAGTTGTTCGTAACTGGAAAGGATCTGGTGTGGATCTGCTCGCAGCATGGTCTCCTCCCCGGTCGCAGCCGTCTGTATCGTGCTGACCAGTATACGGTATGCCTCGGGAAGGAAAAAAGACACCTCGGCCGTGCTGAGGGGCGGCCTCGGGGGCACCGGGCGACGATCCGGTGAGAAAACGGGGGACGAGGTACCCACGTCCCCCGTGGCGGCACCGTGTCAGCTCTCCTTGTCTGCCGTGGTGGCTGATCTGCCGAGTCCCCCGCCGAGCAATATCAGCAGCAGGAGTAAAGGCATTACGTCGTCTCCATCGCCGAAACCGTCCAGCATCCCGGACAGGATGAGCAACAGAACCAGCGATCCCAAACCACCATTGCGATCAAACATGCAGCAACACCTCCCACGTTCCGGCCGGAGGGAGATGGAGATACCTCCACCTCCCTGCGAATTTGGGTTTTGGTCCTTGCCGGTTACAGCTGTCGGTCCTCGACTACTTGCGGTGGAAGTCTCCCATTCCTGCGAGGAGGATGAACAGCAGCAGCGTCAGGAGCTGATCATCGCGGCGGAAGTCGCCGAGTCCTCCGGCCAGTACGAGAAACAGCAGCAGGGAGCCAATGTCACCGTCACGACCGAGCATCTACTTCACCTCCTCCATGAATGCCGCTACGTCTGCGCAGTTGGAGTCTGCTGTGACTTTGCCACGACGGGCCTGGATGGGGGAGGCCCTCTTGAGGGCCTCCCCCCACGGGGTTACTGCCTCGGTCTTCATCTACCAGCGAACGGTATCGCCGATGAGGAAGAGGAAGAGCAGCAGCGTCAGCAGATTGTCATCGCGGCGAAAGTCGCCCAGTCCGGCCAGCACAAGAAACAGAAGCAGGGAGCCGATACCAGAGTCGCGAGTGCCTAGCAACATTCGTCATTCACCTCCCCGAGTGGATTGCGGGGTCTGGGCCCTCAGGTCGGTACATAATACGCACCGGGACATAAATGTGTTAACGGAAGGCGGGGTGGTGCGTCGGGGGGTCGAATCCTCCCTGGGGGTGCGCCGAAAGGAAGGCAGCCCGCTGGGGCCGCGCAGTCCGGTCGCCCTGTCAGAGGCAGCATCTGTCACATGGGCACGCTGCAGACTGCCCGGGAGGAGCTGGGGAGACCCAGGGGGCCTCCCCACGTGCGGCCTGGAATTCAGGGACTGTCGATCAGTAGCGAACGGTATCGCCGATGAGGAAGAGGAAGAGCAGCAGCGTCAGCAGATTGTCATCACGGCGGAAGTCGCCCAGTCCGGCCAGTACGAGGAACAAAAGCAGAGAGCCAATACCAGGGTCGCGTCTGCCCAGCAGCATCTTTTGTTCACCTCCCCGAATCGTGTTCGGGGTCAGGGCCCTCGAGTTCGTTACATAATACGTATCACGCCCGGGACTTGTTAACGGAAGGTCGGGCTGCTTTCACCCGGGCGCAAAGGGCTTCGCCTCCGCATACAGGTACTAATGAGGTTGTTGACGTGCCGCAGGATGGGAGCGGGGTGATTGTGTGGCTGAAGAGGAACGGCCGAGAGAAGAGGGTCTCATTGAGGGTGCGGCCCGAGCGTCTGCTCAGGGGAGAGGTCGCAGGGGTGGTGTAAGCAGCTTCCGGTCAGGGGCTGAGATCGTCCGGACCCTGAAGGCCGTCGCTGACGACATGACGCGCCTGTCGGAGCAGCTGGGCCACGCGGCCGTACAGGTAGGGATCATTCTGGCGGTTTTGCAGCGGGCCGACGGAGAGAGTCTGCAGTCGGGCGGGCAGGCATCTTCTGACCCGGGCTCCCGGGGGGCATCGGGTCGAGGCACACGGCTGCAGGCTGTCGGGGATGCCAGGCTCGGGGAACTGAGAAGGGAGCTGCTCTCGCGCCTGAAGGGAGATGAATGAGGACACAGAGGACGAGGGAGACCGTCCTGCACAGGCTCTGCCGTCGGTGGGGCCGGGCGGCCTCCCCTGCACCTCGCAGCGAGAGCGGGAACCCGGGGACGCTGGCCGTTTGGACGGGTGAGGGCCCTGTCGTGCTGTGCAGTGACCCTGCGTCCTCGGGCCGTTGGGGCCCTGAACCGGTGCAGGATGCGTCCCGGGTTCAGGCATCGGGGCAGGGCGGCAGCTCATGTTGCATCCGGGTCCGGTAGCTGCAATGGTCGCGCCTTTTGCATACAGGTAGTAGTGAGGTAGCCGACGGTCTCGTAGAGGGGGAGCGAGGTGATTGTGTGACGGAGGAGGAAAAGGAGGAGTCGACGGGCGAAACGGAAGACAGCTCTGAACAGTCAACTCCAACAGGCCGCAGCATGGCGGATCTGGGCATGGAACTCGGGGGCCCACGTTCCAAGAAAGCCAGGTCATTGCAGACGATGAAGACCATTGCCGATGAGATGATGTACCTGTCGGAAAAGCTGAATTCCTCGGCCCTGTACATCAATAAACTCCTGGAGGTTCTGCTTCTCAGCCCGGATGAGTATACGGAGCTCACCCGCGCGGGGGTGATCGACAGGCCCCTGACTGATACGGGCTCGCACCGGAGATCGAGTCCGGACATCGCCCAGCTGCTGCAGCTGGCCAAGGGTGCCGATCTCGATTCCCTGGCAAAGGAACTGCTCTCGCGCTTGCAGAAGGACACATGAAAAACAACGAGCGCCCGAGCGGTGAATCCCCCGGGCGCCCTTCATTCTTCTGATTTCATTCTTCCATTTCATGCTGTGAGGGGGCCGTTCATTTGATGCCTCCGGAGATGACCAGGGCGAAGTCCTGGGGGCCGTCCGGCACGTTGGCGCCCAGCACCCTCACCGACCAGGTTCCGGACGGCAGGTCCCCGGGAAAGCTGTGTCCGGGGACCAGGCGGATCCCCTCGACGTTGTTGACGGAGTCGGCCTCTCCTGCCGGCACGGAGGATCCGGGATTTGACGAGGTGAAGTTGTTGCCCAGGTAGACGGTGCCGTCGGGGGTCGTCAGCTGCAGGTCGAGGTCGTTGACCAGTATGCGGTCAGCGCCCTGGGCTGGCGCCGGGTCGGTCCACACCAGGTGCACCCTGAGCTCCCGGGAGCCGTCAACGACGGCGACCGTCTCCTGCCAGCCGGTCCCGCTCGACAGGGCCTCTGGTCCGTCCCAGACCCTCATGCATCCCTCGTCGCCCTGCAGGTGGAGACTGGAGTCGAGGTCGATGCGTCCCCAGCCCTGGGCGTTATTGGGGTAGCCCTCGCCGTAGGCGTCGGAGTCCCGACCAGTGACCTCCCCGGTGCCGTTTATGAGGGTGGCCTTGACCAGGGCGGCGCTGGGGGTGAACCCGGCCGCTGGCTGCGGGGCCCCGGTGGGATAGTAGCCGTCGGTATAGTACTGCCGGACCAGGGCCGCGGCGCCGGATACCGCCGGAGCAGCCATACTGGTTCCCTGGTGAGCGACGTACCCGTTCACTGTGTCAGCCTCGGCCGAGGAGATCGGGCCGCCCGGGGCGACCACGTCGGGCTTGATGCGACCGTCGTGCGTCGGTCCCCTGGAAGAGAAGGGCGCGATGCTGTCCGGCTGGTCGGTCAATACGGCACCAACCGCCAGAACGTTCTTGGCGTTGCCGGGGGTGGCGATGGAGCCCCGGCCCTCCTCGCCGAAGTTTCCAGCAGCCATTACCATGATCTGGTCGGGATGGTCGGCGACGAACCGGTCGGCGTCGTGACCCACCATACCGTAGGGATCATCGAGTTGGCTGGCCGGTCCTCCCCAGCTGTTGTTATTGATGTGGGCACCGGACTGTTGGGCCTTCTCGTAGACGCTGTAGAAGTCAAAGCCTGCACCCCACATGCCCATGGAGTTGAACACCTTCATCACCACGAGTCTGGCGTCGTGGGCATGTCCATCGTATCGGTTGCAGGTCCCGTACTCGGGGGCGTCTCCCGCCATCGTGCCTGCTACGTGGGTTCCGTGTCCCAGGGCGTCGCCGGCTGAGGGAAAGAAGTCTCCCGACAGGTCGTGAAAGGCGGCGATCTTTCTGTGGTCGGCTCCGAATTCCGGTTGGTGGGGAAGGCCGGGAAAACCGGGAAAGGCGGGGAAGAAGTTGGGCTTTACCGGCGGGTCGGCCTGAAGCGGGCTCCCGAAGGGAGGGGGCAGCTGGAACCCGGAGTCGCCGTCGCTTCCCTGTTCGCCCGCATCGGCAAACATCTCGTGATCGGTGTCAACCCCGCTGTCTGTGACTGCCAGCACCTGGCCTGCCCCGGTCAGCTGGTGTTCGTGGGCTCGCCCGCTGCCGACGGCGGTGCGGGCCGCATCGTTGAACAGCTGGAGCCGGGCCTCGGGAGACAGGTAGGAGAAACCGGTGTCGGGCACCAGGGAGATGATCCGGGACAGCTGCCCCTGCACGGTCATACGGTGGCGGCTCTGCCCGTCGGAATACCCCCCGACCGGGATGATTTCACTACC
>PWUC01000075.1 GCA_003562655.1 Clostridia bacterium | reverse complement strand
CTTTCGGAACTGCTGCAGCATGAGATGGATCACCTGGCCGGCAAACTGATTCTCGATCGGGCCCGGGGAGAGAATCCGGTGTACCTGCGGGAGGAGTGGCAGAGACAGTTTGGCAGTCGTTAGGGGTTTTTCGCGGAGATGCCTCCATCCATACTGGGGCTCTGATCCGCGGTCTTTCGTGCCGTGGTGATGTGCATTGGATCCCCGGGGATGGGAGCACCAGCAGGGACACAACAGTCGGTGAGGATCGCGCATGATTGGGGCAGGCAGGGGAGGGGCAGCGGTTATTGTGAAGATGCAAACGACGCCGGTAGTGGAGATTTCGCCTGATGTCAGTGACCTCTGGGTAGAGGTGGACCTGGGAGTGGTGGGTCACAACACGGAACGGGTTCGCTCGCTTTTGAGGGAGGACACCCGTCTGGCCGCCGTGGTAAAGGGCGATGCTTACGGTCACGGGTCCTTCCCCGTTGCCCGGGAGGCGCAGCAGAATGGTGCAACGGACACCGTCGTATCTACGGTCATGGAAGGCGTGGAGCTGAGGCTGCAGGGGCTCGAGGGCCCAATCCTGGTCATGGGGGCTGTCAGTTCCGGGCAGGCCGACCTGGTGGTCAGACACGATCTGTCGCCGATCGTCTTCACCGACGAGACGGCGACGGCCCTGTCGGAGGCTGCCGTCAAGAGCGGTGCCCGGGTGAAGGTCCATCTGAAGATTGACACCGGCCTGGCCCGGTACGGGGTGCCCCTGGGTGATGCGGTGAGTTTTATGGACCGCACCGGCTCCCTTGAGGGCCTCGAGTGGGAGGGCGTCTGCACTCACCTGGCCCGGTCTTTCGCTCCCAGGGACAGGATGACGGATGTGCAGGCCGAGCGATTCCAGTCAGCCGTTCGGGCACTGGAGGGGGCGGGCTATCACTTTCCCTGCAAGCACATCTCCAACAGTGCTGCCCTGGCTGCCCATCCCGAGCTGGAGATGAACATGGTCCGGATCGGGAACCTGATCTATGGACTGGAGCCCCTGGCGAGCCTCCGGGAAGACCTGGCCGTGCGGCGGGCCTTTCGCCTTTTCGGCCGGATAACCGCGGTCAGAGACATGAGACCGGGGGAGACGGGTGGCTATGGGGCCGAGTTCACCGCCAGCCGGCCGACGCGGGTGGCAGTCATTCCCGCGGGTTTCGGTGATGGATGGAGTGTCGAGCCGCGCACCGCCGCCTACCGTCCGAAGGTCCTGTTCAAGGAGATCCTGCGGAAACTGGCAGAGAAGCTGGGACTGGACAGACGCTTCTTCCGCGCTCCCAATGGAGCGGTTCAGATTGGTGATGAGATCTGCCCCATTCTCGGCCGCGTGGCCATGGGACAGGTTCTGGTCGACGTTTCCCGGGTTCCCGGGGCGAAACCGGGTGCGGTGGCGTGCCTGCACTGCCGTCCCCCCCTCATCAACTGCCGGGTGCCCCGGGTGTATGTGAAAGAGGGGTCTGTGGTGGGAATGCGGACGGTCTTTGGCCGTGCCGCCGACGAGGGCGTCACGAAAGGCCGTTGGGAGGTCGCAGCCGCCCGCAATGAAGGTTGCTGCCGGCAGATTCCTCAGCAGCTGGATGACGTGTGATGTGATGCCCCGGGAGGGTGAGGACCAGTGGCCACATATCGGATCTTGCAGATTGATGCCTTCACCGACAGGATTTTTGGCGGCAATCCGGCGGGGGTGGTGCCCGCAGCCGGCGGGCTGACAGAGGAGCAGATGCAGCTGATCGCGCGGGAGATGAATCTCTCTGAGACCGCCTTCCTGAGCGGAGGGGAAGGGGGCTGCTTTGACGTTCGATTCTTCACACCCACCGATGAAGTGGACCTGTGTGGACATGCCACCATTGCCGCTTTCTGGCTTTTGGCCCTGGAGGGCGGGGTGGGGAGAACGGGTGACCGGTCGGTGCTGCAACAGCGGACCCGGGCCGGCCAGCTGCAGGTCGAGATCTATTATCGGGGTGACGATCCGGTGAGAGTGATGATGACCCAGGTCCCACCCGAGACAGTGGGAAGCGGGGGCTGGGACCGGGAGCTCCTGGACGCCCTGGGTCTGACCGGCGGTGACTGGTTCTCCGATGTACCCGCGCCCGAGGTCATCTCCACCGGGCTGCCGGATCTCATCGTCCCCTTTCCCGACCGCCGGCTGTTGTGGTCGCTCTCGCCGGACCTCCCGGCCCTGGCAAGGTACTGCCGCAGAAGGGGCATCATCAGCGTTCACTGTTTCACCCTGGATACCCTGGATGAAGGCAGTACGGCTCACTGCCGGGACTTTTCTCCCGCAGTGGGGGTCCCGGAGGAGGCGGCCACGGGAACGGCCAGCGGCGCAGCGGCGGCCTACCTGGTCTCCAGCGGCCTGGTGGACCCGGGGGGCGCTGAGACCGCAGCCATGACCCTGGAACAGGGGCACATTCTCGACCGGCCCAGCACCATCTATGCTGAGGTCGACATCGAGGAGGGCCGACCTGTCGGGATCCGTGTCGGCGGCGAGGCCCGGATCGTCATTGACGGGGTCTTACTGATTTGACCATCAGCGGGAGGTTTCCCCTTCGTGACAACGAAGTCTACCCCTGAGGAGCGTGTGTATGAGGCGGCGGGTTCACCGCGACCCGGCCACACAGGGGCAGGGCTGCGGACATGGCCCTCACGATATGACACCGTGGGCGCGTCCCGGGTCCTGCATTTGTCAGCGTAAACCCAGAACTCGAGGGGCCGGGTCCGAACTGCGCCGTCCTGGGAGAGGGCGCACCCAGGCGGGCTGGCGAAATTCAGACTGCAGGCAGAATCCCCCTTGGGACAGGCCGGGTGGACGGCATCGGCGACTGGACCTCACCCCCGAGCTCCGGCCGGGCTGCACTGCGGAACCCATCAGGTGTGGATGGAGCCTCGCATCGACCATCAGGTCAAGTCAGGTCGGGTCTGGATGGAGACGATGTCACGATCATCAGCACCGATTTCGACCACGGTATGGGGAGAGCCGCGATGGTCATGGCTCCTTTGGAGAGGATCTGACCCCAGAGGGGGCGGGGGGCTGGGGTTCGGCTGATATTTTGGTCAGAGACGGGGGAGGCGAGATGTCGCTGGTTCCCATAAGGTGTCCCAACTGTAGTCGCTTTCTGGCCCATGTGATCCCCCAGGCTCTGGTCATGTGTCCCCAGTGCAAGGTATGGGTCAGGCCCGGGAGGCGGGCTGGCTATGAACAGTCCAGCCTCCTCGATGACCTCATGCGAAGATCAGAGGGCAGCTGATCATCTTCGCCTCCGCGACCCGGGGGCGGAGAGGCCATCGCGGGTCACCGGCTTCGGCGATAGGTGAAGCGGTCGCCTGTGCTGAAGGGCCGGTGTCGTTCGGCAAAACGCCCTGTCAGTGCTGCTTCCGCCCTCGCTCCAGTGCAGTGTCCCGGGCGGATCTCGGCCAGATCGAGTTCATGCATCCCCCGTACCGTCGCCTCCTGTCTGTCCTTGTCTGCCCCGATCAGATGCAGCCCCCCGACCAGCGTCTGTGGTTGCCCCTCGCCGATGAGTGTGCGGGCGTGCAGGAGAGTGTTCACTGCCCCGGCATGGCTGCAGCCTGTGATCACGGCTGGCCCAGGCGCTCCGATGTCAAACAGCATCGCCATGTCATCCGGGTCGGTATCGGGCACCAGGCATCCGTCTTCAAGGGTGTACTGGCCTTGCCTCGGCATCTCGTAGGCGGTTCTTCTCGGGATGGAGCCGCTCACCCACACCCCGGGGAAGAGCTGGACCGGTTCCCGGAGAAGGATCAGGCGGGAGGAGGGGATGCGTGTCCAGAGCCGGGGTGGGGGACCCATGGAGCGCATCCCATCTCTGGTGGTATAGGCCCGGCGGGTGATCGCGGGGTGGGCGACGACGAGGAAGTGGGTCCGCCCCCGGTCGAAAAGGGAGGCCAGCCCGCCGGTGTGATCGTCGTGACAGTGCGACAGGAACACGACATCGAGCTCTTCAGGGCTCACCGTTAGAGTCTGCAGGTTGTGCCGCAGCAGGTCGCCGCTGGCTCCGGTGTCGAAGAGGATCCTCCGGGACCTTCGATTTCTCCAGTGGCAGTCTATGAGTAGAGCCAGACCGTGTTCGGACCATAGGGGGCTGCCGTGCCGGGTTCTGTTGCTGATGATGACCGTGATGTCCAGCTGTTCCAGCTGGGCAAGGCCTGAATCTGGCAACGTGATCCCTTCCCTTCAGTGACAGGTACTCTCTCGCGGTGTAAATTCCTTCCTGAGAGGTCGTCCGGCAGTGCCCCGATATTAAGTCCACTCCTTGCAGGTTGGGCTTGTCCCATTGAATGTAGATTATCGCCACAAATACCCCGTCAGATACATGCAACCCAAAGTACCCATCGGCCATGAAGAGCCTCACAGACGACGCTGAGGCCAGCTTGGCGCATCTGAAGCTCCCTCATAAACACCAGCGGAGTATTCGCACCACGAACCGGGTTGAGCGCAGCTTTGCGGAGGATCGCAGTTCCATCCGAAGGAAGCCGCTCGGTCAACCCGAAGCCGGGGCAATCGCGTAGGCCATCCCCGTGCCCACCTCGCTGAGACCTTCAATTACGTAGCGCCACGAGAAGGTACTGGCTCCAAAACCGTGCATCAGGACGAACTCGGCTCGGCCTCGCCCTGGATGACCTGATGGAAATCCAGCCCCTCAATGGTCCCCAGTAAGAGGTTGGTCCGCCCAATTCTCTCACTGGTTTGACGCCCCGGAGAGGCGGTAGGGGAAGTACCATCGGAGCAATCACAACAGCTAAGACCAGGGCCAAAACAATGCGAATCACCGTCCCTGATGTCCTGCAATTGCGTCTGGGGTTGACGCCCCCCGGCGATCATCTCAACACTACAGCCTCCCTCTGCCGATGCATGGAACCTTTTCAGCCAACCCTGCTGACGCCAGATATGTGGCCGCGGACGCGAGACTATGCAGGTCCAGGATCAGCGGGTGTATCCAGGGCACGTCTCTTCAGAAATTCGTGTAATCTATATAGTCTCCTGCAGATGCCTGCCATTGCCTTCGGAGGGCGCATTCTGGCCATCGTCGTAATGCTACTCGGCATAGGCTTCATGGCAATCCTGACGGCGAACATCGTGGCGAGATTCGTGAAAGGTGACCAGGGAACCGGCGGGGATTTCATCAACAAGGAGATCACTGCATTGCGCAGAACCGCACTCCGGATGCTGTTAGGCAAGGATGTAGCCACCACACAAGAGGGTGAGTGACCCGTCAGGAACGCCACTGTGAACTAGTGGGCATTTAGATCAGACACAACCGCTTACGTACTTTGGGCGACAGGTGATGGTCTAAAATATCTGCAAAAAGAGGGCGGTCTGGGCTACCATTGAGGTAGCGAACCACCCCCCGTGAGGGGGAAGAAAGGAGCCCAGACCTATGGATAGTTTATCACAGTTGCAGAGGTTGTTGGAGGACCAGGAACATCGGCCAGAGGGCAGTACGGAGGAACTGACGAGTCTTCTGGTGCGGACGGGGTTTCGGCGTCTGGTGGAGGAGATGGTGGAAGCGGAAGTGACCGAGTTCCTCGGACGTGATCCGTACGAGCGCAGATCCGATGGATCCACGGGGTATTGCAACGGCTACAAGAAGCGGAAGGTGGATACTGCGGAGGGACGTGTGCCCGTGAATGTGCCCCAGATGCGGGATGCCTCTGAGACTTACCGTTCTCAGCTTTGGCAGGCCATGCGTCGTAGGACCGAGATCCTGGAACATCTTGTTGTCGAGATGTACGTTCGGGGGTTGTCAACGAGGGATGTTGAGGATGCGCTGAGAGGGCCTGGACGGGGAGCGTTCCATGTTGAGTAGCAGCAGTGTCAGCCGGGTTACAGAAGTCCTGTGGGAGGAATACGAGGCCTTTGCGGAGCGCGATCTTTCGGGCTTCGACGTGGTGTATCTCTTCTGTGATGCCATTTACGAGTTTCTGCGTCAGCAGGCCGGTGTGAACCAGGCCGTGCTCGTCACATGGGGGATTCTCAGTGACGGGCGCAAGGTCTTGATTCACATGAGCCTGGGCAATAAGGAGAGGTGAGGAGGATTGGCTGGAACACCTACGGAACATGGTGCGCAGGGGTCTGCCCACGCCCCTGACTGTTACCACGGATGGGGCCGGTGGGCTGATCAGGGCCGTAGAAACCATGTGGCCGGAGAGTGAGCGCATCCGATGTTGGGTTCACAAGGTGAAGAACGTGCTGGACAAGGTTACCGATTATGTCCGACAGGAACTGAGAGTGCACCTGCATGACATCTGGGACGCGCCCTCGTACAGTGCAGGGAAACGCCGTCTCGAGCGTATGATCGATACATACGAGCCAAAGTACCCATCGGCCATGAAGAGCCTCACAGACGACGCTGAGGCCAGCCTGGCGCATCTGAAGCTCCCTCACAAACACCAGCGGAGTATTCGCACCACGAACCTGGTGGAGCGCAGCTTCGCGGAGGAACGCCGTCGAGCGACGGTAATTCCCCGCTTCCGCACCGAGAAGGAATGCCTCAAACTCGTCTTTGGAACCCTGTGGAGAGCCAGTGAACGGTGGCAGCGGGTGACCTTCAGTGAACATGAGCAGCGCCTATTGAAAGCATACCAGGACACACAACAGCACAAACGTCAGAAGAAGCGCAAGAACTCTGATTCAGGAGGAATCACAGTGGCATAACCCGGACCGCTATTTACAGACACTATGGACTTGACCTGGGCGACATACGCCAACTCGGTGAAGCGAGGTCCCAAACTACAGTGGAACAGATATTCCCCCTCTATCTCTCCTTCTCTTTCTGCTGTGTCGCTGTCGTTCGTACACATGCCAAGACGTCGAACGACACTAGATAGTCTCCGGCAACTATTCTCAAGCCCAAGCATGTGGATCCATCACCTTCGAGACGGTCTAACACGCGCCTTACTTCCGCGCCTTGCAGCTCTTTCACTACCTCAGCAGGAACCACCTGATAATGATGAAATAGAAATGCAGTAATCGTCTGCCCCCCCAGTCTAGCTGATTTTACCATGAGCCACATGATACGATGCACAGGGAGGGCAACCGGATGTATCGGCGGTCCGCCAGCGACCAAAGGAGGAGACGTGCTGTGGTCTGGGAGCAAGTACTCATACTGATCGTCCTGTTGGTAATGGTCGGACTCTTTATCTGGGCGAAACTGCGTTACGACCTCGTGGCACTGATCGGCCTGATCATCGTGGCAGTGACAGGCCTGACTGAGCCACAGGCTGTGTTTGCCGGTTTTGGCCACCCCGCCGTTGTGACCGTCGCTGCGGTGCTGGTCATCAGCAAGGGTCTGTTGAATTCTGGGCTCGTGGACAACCTGGCACACCTGGTCTCCCGTACCGGTAAATCAGTCCCCCTGCAAGTGGCTGTGCTGACTACACTGGTGGCTGTAAGCTCAGCGTTCATCAACAATGTCGGGGCCCTGGCCCTGTTCATGCCCATTGCCATCCGCCTGTCAAAGCAATCCGGGACCCCTGTATCCGCCCTTCTCATGCCCCTCGCCTTCGGCTCTCTGCTCGGGGGCCTGACCTCACTGATTGGAACACCCCCTAACATCATTATCGCGACCTTTCGGGCCGATCTTGGCATGGAGCAGTTTCGGATGTTTGATTTTACACCCGTGGGAGGTGCGGTGGCCATATGTGGACTGGCCTTTCTTGTGTTAGTGGGATGGCGGCTCGCCCCAAACCGGCGAGCATCGGCACAGTCTGATGATCTCTTCGAGATTAGCCACTACATCACGGAAGTAAGGATTCCGGCTGAATCCCCCCTGGTGGGGTGCAGCCTGGCGGATCTGGAAGACGTGTCAAAGGCTGACGTGACCGTTGTGAGCATCTTCAGAAACGGACAGACTCTAGCCGTGCCTTCTGCCTGGGAAAAGCTGCGCACCGACGATCACCTGGTCGTTCGAGCCGATGCTGAGGATTTGCAGGACTTCATCGATTCAGCCGGCCTGGCCCTGGAGGGTCGCAAGGATCTGGAACCGGATATCCTGGGATCGGAAGAGATGATGATGATCGAAGCCGTGATCAGCCCGTCGTCCCCGCTGGAGGGCAGGTCAGCCGCCAATCTCCGACTGAGAACCCGGTACGGGATCAACCTCCTGGCGGTGTCGCGAGAAGGGGCCCACCTGAGAAATCGCCTCGCCAACATTCGTCTGAGATCCGGTGATGTCCTTCTGCTGCAGGGACAGGATGATCGGCTGCGTGGCGTATTACATGACCTGAAGTGCCTTCCCCTGGCCGAGAGAGGATTGCGGATCGGCCAGCCCCGGCGGCTGCTCATCGCGGGCGGAATCTTCGCTGGATCCCTCCTGCTGGCCGGTTTGGGCATCCTCGAGGTGCAACTGGCCCTGGTCACAAGTGCTGCAGCCATGGTTCTGGCGGGTTTTCTGTCTGCGAGAGAGGCATATGAGAGCATCGACTGGTCAGTCATCGTGCTCCTTGCTGCCATGATACCCATTAGCGGGGCCCTCGAGGACACAGGTGTCGCAGCGCTTGCTGCTGATCAGCTACTGCGGGTGGCCACATGGGCTGATCCCTGGGTCACCGTGGCAGTGATCCTTGTGGGAGTGATGTTTCTGTCCGACATTGTCAACAACGCCGCTGCAACTCTATTGACGGCCCCCATAGCAATTGGTGTGGCTGAGAGTCTGGGAGCATCGCCTGATCCGTTTCTCATGGCTGTAGCTGTGGGAGCCTCGTGCGCCTTCCTCACTCCCATCGGCCACCAGTCCAATACCCTCGTGATGGGGCCCGGAGGCTACCATTTCGGTGACTACTGGAAGCTGGGATTGCCACTCGAGATCATCATTGCTACCGTCGCAGTCCCAATGATCCTATGGATCTGGCCACTGGGGTTCTAACAAGCTTACCTACCTACCGGGCCGTCTCCTGACACTCCCTTGAGCAGGATGGGCTTGCGCGTCAATTCATCAACCGGTGCCAGACGTGGAACACCACGAGTCGGTGACAGAGCAGGCTCCGGACTCAAGCTCTGCAGGATCCTCATCGTCGAGGAGGAGGCTTCACGCCCACCTGTCGTGGCCCCAGGTGAACGCTCCGCTGACTAAGCGACCTATCCTTAGCAAGTAGGGGCGCCCAATAAAACGTTGAACTTTAGGCGGCCCATTGCTTCGGATTCATTCGATATGCACAGCCTCTACCGGGGGGTGATATATACTGAAAATGCACGGATGCCAGAGGGGGAATCCCCAACGCGCGAATGCCGGGCTGATCCACCGTCGCGCATCACCCCGCTCGCTCGCTGCCCCCTGTACCCCGATGGAGTGAGCAGGATATACCTTAAGTGAGACAAGAATAGGTTAGAAAACCTGTGGAGGGCTCAGCCTGGCCCTTCCACAGCAGAGAGGAAGGAAACCGGTGGCAGAGATTCTACTGACGGGATTTGAGCCCTTCGGAGGAAGCCAGATCAACCCTTCAGGCGAGGCCGCCCGGGCCCTGGATGGTGCCCAGGTGGAGAGGGGTAGGATTGCCGGCGTCGTACTGCCGGTCAGCTGGGCGAACTCCCATCCCGCGCTCCACGGGGCAAT
>PWUC01000254.1 GCA_003562655.1 Clostridia bacterium | reverse complement strand
TGCGAAGGCAGATAGCCGCTGGATCGCATCTTCTGGGGACAGCACCCTGCCATTGAGCGTCCAACGCGTCGGTTCCGAGACGGCATCCTCCGGGATCCATTTTACCCAACGCCCGTCCACAGAGAGGCGCATGTTCACAGGGTCGATATCCTCCAATACCCCGCCAAACCGGGCCGGCCCCATCACATGTTCCAGGTACAGCACCCCTTCAGCCTCGCTCACATAGGCCGTGACCCACCGTCCCGGCAGCGTCTGCATCGAGTCCACCCCAAAGAGGTACACGGAAGGAGCGAGAGGATACGACCTGCCATCGATCTTCACTGCATCTGGGCCGACTTCCGAGACCAGCCCCTCGATCCGTTCATCCCTGCTCTCGATCAGGCTCGCCCGGTAGCCCGACACCCGGTCATCTGCAGGTGAACCCGCGGGATCGGGCGGGTTCAGTTTCAGTGCATTTACGGCCAACACAGCCATCTCTGCCCGGGTTACGGGCAGATAGGGCGGCAGATCCACTCCCTGGGTCAGGTCGAGCCTCTCCGCCAGGGCAACGTACCCGTGGGGGTAGTCCAGACCGTCCAGGAAGCTCTCGTAACCGGCAACCCGGAGCAGGACCGTGGCCACCTCCGCCAGCGTGATGTTGGCCCGGTGGCGAAAGGTGCCATCTTCATATCCTTTGACCAGTCCGAGGGAGTGGGACTCGTTGATCCACCCCCACCACACTGGCTCTATCTGATCCCAATCCCGGAAATCCGGATGGTCCCAACCAGTCACTGCGCTGACCTGATCCTGTCTGTTCAGTAGGGATATCGCAACCTTGGCAAACTGGGCGCGAGTCAGGGGGTCATCCGGTCCAACCCTGCCGTCACCGTAGCCCTCGAAGATGCCCAGTACCTTCAACAGGGCAAAGTCTCGAGCGCTCGGGTGATCGGACGGAACGTCAGTGAAGGGAGAGCTGGTGACACGCGAAAGCTCCTCTGCCCGCGAGATGCCACCACTGAGGACAACGACGAGCAGGATTGCTGCGAGCAGTGCACAGATGATGTTCCGACCCACGGTAAGTCCCCCCATTGTGTCGAATCTTCACCATATTGCACTCTGATTATAGCTGCAAACCGCGCAACCCACAACGCCATCGGCGGGACTGTCAAGGGAATTTAAGGAGAGGACTGCCGGAAGCAGCTAGACTAAGGGCCTCCTCCTCGTTCAGGGAATACCCCTCCAGCACCGCCGGCTCATAAGGGGAGGCCTCGAGGTGTGAACGTGTCCGTACTTCCGCCCTTTCCTCGATTGCAACATGCTCGACAATCGGGTTGTGGGCATTAGGAGAAGAGCCAGATATCATCGTCCTCCGGGTTGATACCCTCGATGCGATCACGTGCCGCCCGGGGATCCGCCAGAGGTATCTCCTCGAACCTGACCGACCAGGTACGAAGCTGGGACCGGACAGCACGGTTGTACATACCGAAATAGCTGCCCTCGGTTTCGGGTTCGGTCAGGAAATAGAGCACCGGCCACCTCCAGAACAAGACGCCCCGGTGTCCAAAGATCCATCCTGACACCGGGACCTGTTCGTGCGGTCCCATCCTACGCAGGATCCGTCACCCGTGACACAACAGGTCTACGGGAATGGGAAACTGATAGATGATTTCACGCCGGGCCCCTGGGGATGTCCTGAATCTGCAGGCGAAGGTGAATGGAATCCGTTCGTCGTGAATCGCCCGAGCTCCTCATATGCAGCCGGGATCGCACCAATCACACCGTGGAGAGGATCCGCGAACGGGACGTCCCAGGAATCCGGGGTCCTGCCTGTACCGGGCTCCCGCCAGCCGGGCCTTCCCCGTCTTTCAACATGGCCTCTCGGAGTCACTACTGCTGTTATCTCCAGCCCGGGAATCGAGAGGAACACTCATTGGTGATCGCTGGAACAGGACCTAAGAAAGCCACAGAAGGTCTCCATATCGTCGCGAACGCACTTGAAGACCCGGGGGAGATCCCTCACCAGGGGTTTCATGCGCTCTCCCTCCAGCTCGAAAGAATACACATTCCTGACTACATGGCGAAAGCCCCGATACTCATCCAGTCCACGCGCGGTCTGTTTGCGGACCACCCTGGTCTCACGAGAGGAATGGGCCGCGTCATCTGACGCAGCAGCTCACGATGCCAGTCCGGGCCTTCAACGGGTCCACCATCTATCTCCCTGACGATGGCCAGGAAGATCCTCTCCAGCCCGACGTAGAAGGAGTGCAGGTTGAAAGCCACGCTTTCCACGTAGAAGCAGCTGCCGGTCTTTTCATGCAAATCCCAGCCCTGGCTGGCACGACTCATCACTCGCCAGATCTCCGAAAGGTCATCCTCTATGCGACCGGCAAGCACCATGTACCGCCTCGTGTTCACACGGGAACACCATCCTTCTCCATGGCCGCGCGCAGTGATTCCCTGCAGCACTCGGCATCAATAAGATCTATGTCCAGTTCCGGGCACAGATCCATGACTGCGGCGACCGCTCGATAGTAAAGCCCGGCCTCCAGGCCCCAGACAGCCAGATCCAGGTCCGACCATCGAGTGAACCCGTCGGGATCACAGATAGAGCCGATTGCGACTACCTTTCGAGCTCCGAACCTTTCCCTCAACATCCTGGATGCCTGCCCTGCCACACGCCATGCCTTCTCCCTCCGCCTCTCAGCTTCGGGGTCATTCTCGCGTAGAAAAAGCAGGGGATATTGAGCACGGAGCGAATCTGAACTACCGCAGTCACGCACGCATTCTTCCCTCCCTCGTCCCCTCCTGCAGTTGCTCACTGTAGCCACCTCTCATGTAAGATTATACCACGCACTGCGCCCATGTAACAGCACACGCTTCAACACCAGCACCCGGCTCCGACGTGAAGATATCGCTGCACGGACGGGTCCGGAACCGACTTCCTCAGGTGTACACATCCTCCGAACAGCTGGGCGTAGCGCTCATCGCCGGGACCGAAACCGACGCAGGGTATGCCTCTGTCGATGATGTAGGGAGCATCGGTACCGAAGGAGTCTCGTTACCCAGGATCCTGGCCGCCGCCCGCTGCAGGGCGCGAACCGCCCCCCATCGGGATCCTCCAGCATGGGCGAAGTGCGGGTCACGACCTCCATCTCGATCTCGAACCTCTGGTCCTCGTTTAAGATGACGGCCGCGAGGTCCGCCAGGTCTTCAAACACCTGTTCCTCCGTCTCCCCGGGGAGGATCCTGCGATCGATCACTGCAGTACAGGTATCGGGGATGGTGGGACTCTTCCATCCGGGTGCCGCGCTGATGTCAACCGGTGTACAGGTGCATAACCCGAGCAGGAGCACTTCCGCACGCCCACGGATCCCCAGGCTCCTCGTCACGGACTCCTCATCCCACAGCCCCACCCGTTTGTTCATCAGGCCTGTGTCTCACCACGGCAGCCCTCCTTCCGGGACGCACCCCACGGTGCACATGCAGCCCCCGGGCGGTGGAAAGCAATACGATACTGCACCCGACTCACTCCACCACCTGTAGGGTTCTGCAGCCGGAAACCCTTTCCCTACTCTGCCCTGCCCTCCGACATTCCCCGTCGGAGAGCTTGTGCCCGCTGACGTGGGTCGATGATACTGTAGGGAGGTTGTCCAGCTCCACGCCGGACTTGCTTATCCGTTCGATAGAAGCAGGAGCAGGGGCATCCACCTTGATCGACGTGCTCAACTCGGGAGGGACACCGATGATAGTCTTACATGCCGCCGTGGCCGACAATCAGTTCTTTGTCTGGGGTGAAACATCCGAGGTCGCCGAAACCACTCCGGATGGTTTCTCCCGATCCATCCCGGCGGAAGACCTGCAGCATCTCATGTCCGAGACCGGAATGGACGCCACGGGGATGGAGGAATCGGTCCGTGCCTGGCTGCCCACCACCAGTGTTGGAGGGCCGGTGGTTTCCGACCCCGTCCTCGGTGATCAACCTAGCGGAGACGACCTCACTCTGAGACCATGGATCCTTCCCGCCCTCAGTCTCAGCGCAGAAGATACGATCGAGATCCTGGCTCACTGCCGAGGACGACGGGTGCTGCGACCGGGGGTGGTCATCGGGGCCGACCTGGCATACTGGACCCACGTGCTTCCCCTGGCGGCAGCCGTAGCAGCTGAGGGCCTCTACATGCCCGGGATCCTCGAAGCCGACGGTACCTACCGGGCCTGTTGGGAACCGGTGTTCAACGGTGAATACGGAGAGCAAAGGGCAAAACTCGCGGGATCCATGCCCGGGGCGTGCAGGGCCCTGACCCCTGTGGATGCCGACGGGCCTCCGGATGTATCCCCGGTTCTCGGGATCACCTCCTTCACCCGGCTGGTGCTCGATGGATTGACCCGGTCCCGGGACCCGGGTGGGTCCTCGCCGACGATACACGACGGGTGGTTGGTCTCTCTCACCGGGGGTGACGCTGTTCTTGAGGGAACCGACGAAGAGCTGGTCGGGCTGGCAGCCGATGTGCGGGTGTGGCACCGGAGGCTCACCGTATCCTCCTCCGGCCCTTTCTCCCTGCTGCTGCGCCTGGACGAACCCCCGGATGACGAGGAGGAGCCCTGGACCGTCCGCTACCTGCTGCGCGCCGCCGACGACCCCAGCCTGCTGGTGCCCGCGGAGGAAGCTTGGTCGGGGTCCGACATCCTGGCGGGAGTCAACGCCCGGGAGATCCTCCTCTCCAGCCTCGGACGGGCCTCCACGGTATGTCCGGAGATCGCCCGGAGCCTACGCGATCCCGAGCCGGTCGGACTCGAGATGGACAGGGAGGGTGCATACCGGTTCCTGACCCGCCGCACCCCAGCCCTGAAGAGATCCGGGTTCGCCATAGCCCTGCCGTCGTGGTGGACGATGTCGGGTTCCAGGCACCGCCCGCGGGCAAGGCCCAGGGTCAGCGCTCCGGACATGACCGGGGGCAGCGGCATGTCCCTGGAGGAGATAGTCCATGTCGACTGGGAGGTCGCCCTCGGCGGTGAGACCCTCACCGAGGAAGAGATATCCGCCCTGGCCGAACGCAAGGTCCCCCTCGTGAAGATGCGGGGGCGGTGGGTGGAGATCAACGAAAAGGACCTGGACCGCATCCGCCGCCTGTGGGAAGCCGAGCCCCGCGAGATGAAAGCCCGTGACGTGCTGCCCCTTGCCCTCTCTGACGGGGAGGAAGGACCGACGATCACCGGATGGATATCGGACCTCCTCGAAAGCCTCACCGGTGAGACCCGGCCCGAGGAGATGCCCCAGCCGGAAGGCCTTGAAGGCACCCTCCGGCCGTACCAGGTCAGGGGATATTCGTGGCTGCATTTCCTCGCCAGATGGGGCCTGGGCGCCTGTCTCGCCGACGACATGGGGCTCGGCAAGACCGTGCAGACCCTGGCTCTCATCCGGCGGCGGTGGGAGGAAAAGGACCCCGGCCCCTCCCTGGTGGTCTGCCCCACCTCGGTGGTCATCAACTGGGAGCGCGAGGCCCGGCGCTTCACCCCGGACCTTCCGGTCCTGGTCCACCACGGTCCGGACCGCGAGAGAGATCCCGAAAAGTTCAAAGACCATGCTGCGGAATACGGCCTGGTTCTGACCAGCTACGGTCTTCTACACCGCGACCTGGGGGCATTTCGCCGCGTGACCTGGGGAGGGATCATCCTGGATGAGGCCCAGAACATCAAGAACCCGGATACAGAGAGAGCCCGAGCTGCCCGTCGGCTGAAGGCTGACTACCGGCTGGCCCTCACCGGCACCCCCGTGGAAAACCACGTCGGTGAGCTCTGGTCCATCATGGAATTTCTCAACCCGGGCCTCCTGGGAACCCGGGCCTCCTTCAAGCGGAATTTCTACCGTCCCATCCAGGTCAGGGGTGATCAGGAGAGGGCCCATGAGCTGCGGTCACTGACCGGCCCCTTCGTGCTGCGGCGCCTCAAGACGGACCGCAGCATCATCTCGGATCTGCCCGACAAGATGGAGATGAAGGTATACTGTTCCCTCACCCGGGAGCAGGCCTCCCTCTACCAGGCCGTCGTCAAGAAGACAGAGGAAGCCCTGGAGGACGCTGACGGTATGAGCCGCCGCGGCCGAATACTCGCCGCCCTGACGGAGCTGAAGCAGGTGTGCAACCATCCTGCCCTGCTGCTGGGGGACGGATCGGTCACCGCGGAAAGGTCGGGCAAGCTGAAGCGGCTCACGGAGATCCTGGAGGAGGTCCTGTCCGCCGGCGAACGCTCCCTTCTCTTCTCCCAGTTCGCCCGCATGGGCGAGCTGCTGCAGCAGCACCTGCAGGAAACCTTCGGGTACGAGGCACCCTTTCTACACGGCGGGATCCCGGCCAGGAAGCGTCAGGAGATGGTCGACCGCTTCCAGGAAGAGGGCGGTCCCCCCTTCTTCATACTCTCGCTGCGGGCGGCGGGAACGGGGCTCAATCTGACCCGGGCCAATCACGTCTTTCACTTCGACCGCTGGTGGAATCCGGCGGTGGAAAACCAGGCCACCGACCGCGCCTTCCGCATCGGCCAGGACCGCGATGTGTATGTACACAAGTTCCTGACCGCAGGCACCCTTGAGGAGAGGATAGACCGCATCATGGAGCAGAAACAGGAACTGGCCGAGAGCATAGTGGGAAGCGGAGAAGACTGGCTGACGGAGATGTCAACGGAGCAGCTCAGGGAGCTTCTGATCCTGAGAGAGGAGGAGGTGTAGGACCCATGAACTGGCGCCGCTACCCGACCTCACGACCACGCCGCGTTGAGGGAGGCATCAGGGCCCAGTCGCGCCGCGGTTCCTTCGCTGACGGCTGGTGGGCGAAACGCTGGATCCAGGTTGTGGAGAGTTCGGGGATCGGAGCCCGGCTGGGCAGGGGTAGAAACTACGCCCGGAGCGGGCAGGTCCTTGACCTGGAGATAACCGAGGGGTCCATAACCGCGGGAGTGCAGGGATCCCGCTCCAGGCCCTACGATGTCCAAATCACCGTGGACACTCTCTCACCATCGCAGTGCGAGATCCTGGTGGAGGCGCTGTCCTCGGCGGCCCTGTATACCGCCGAACTCCTCGCCGGCAGCATGCCCGAGGACATCGAGGATGTCTTCGCCGCCTGCGGGCTGTCCCTCTTCCCGGCCGACGTCACCACCAGCTGCTCATGTCCCGACTGGTCGAACCCGTGCAAGCACATCGCGGCCGTCTTCTACCTGGTGGGCGAGGAGCTGGATAGGGATCCGATGTTGCTGCTCACACTGCGCGGGATAAACCCCGAGGATCTGCTGGACGTGATCGAAAGCTCCACCGAATCCAGCTCTTCCCAGCCCCTTCCCGATGACCTGGAAGAGTTCTGGGGCGGCTCGATGCCGCTACAGGTGAAGGGGGAACCCCTGCTGGAGCATGACACTCCCGGCGTTCTCCTCCGGGCCCTGGGCAAGTTTCCTCTCTGGCGCGGAGAACAGACCCCCCTGAAGGCCCTGGATCCTGTGTACGCGGGAGTGCGTCGGGAGGCGCAGGAGCTCCTCGAAAGGCTCGATGAGGATATGGAATGACCGGGTTCCCAGGGCGGTGATGCCCCTGAAACCGACGGCCGGCCGCCTTCGTCCATCCCAACATCCGCCCCTGCGCCCATAAACGTCAGCTGAGGCAGTGCCCTCCGACAGGGAGGGAATGTGCCTCCGATGTGTGTCGGCCGTCAGTCCCCGCTGAGATACTCCACGGCCTTCTCCAGGAGCATCTCATCGTACCCCTCGTAGTTGTCCCTAGTCAGGGGGATGAACTCGTCGACCTGCGCTGGGTTGCCTTCCAACAGCTCACCGTTCGGCCTTATGGTGTGGCCCATTGAAAACATCATCTTCATGACCGGCTTTCCGCTGATGGGAAAGTGCAGTGTCTCTTCACCTTCCCAGGTGTTGCTGTAGCCGCCGGTGGGCATGCCGATCATGTGGGCCAGATCGTTATCGACTACCATGACCATGAACTGGTCGAGGTGGAACCCCCATGGGGGCTGGACAGGCAGACCATCGGGCCCCTGAAGTGCAGCTCCGCCGGCTCAGGTATACCGTCGGAACCCGCGGGCAGATGGGACGCCTTGAACGGCACGTCGTTCGAGTACTCCCTTCCTTCCTCCATGGCCTCTCTCACGTCGGTCTCCAGCCACTCGATGAGCCAGTCACCGCCGTCGACGGCCGTGATGTACCTGCCCTCGGCCTTCCGCTTCTTCATCTCCTCGATGAAGGGCTCCGGCACCAGCCTCTGGATGGCATAAGCTCCAGGGGATCCGCCGCCAGCCCGGGTGGCATCGAATATGACCGCGTGGTCGAGGAGATCCCTTTCTCGAGCGAACTCCACCAGAACATCAGAGTCCTCGATCAGGTCGCACCGAACTTGTTCCAGTCCAGCAACTATGTCCTCGTCTCCCTCGTATTCGTAGAGGTGGCAGGTGAGGGTCTCCAGGATCTTCCGGAATCCAGGATAGCGGAAGTCTCCGTGCTCCTTCCAGTGCCCCTCCCACTCCACTTCCTCCGGGTCCAGGTAGGGGAGGCTTATGGTGTACTCCTCACCGTCCCGTCGCTTTAGAGTGTAGGTCACCTGCTCTCCGAAGGAGTGAGGTGCATACTCGAAGGTCTTCTGCGACACCTTGGGCGCCATCCGCCATCAAAGCGGTTGTAGGGTTCGACGCAGACCAGGTAGTCTGCGAAGGGCTGGCCGTTGACAGAAAGCAGCCTGTCTCCACCCTGGGCAGGTCATTCCCCACGCAATTTCCTATGTCCTTTGAGTAGTCCGAAACGAGGAGGAAGTACTCATCGGGGTCACCGTAGTCGACGGCAACCGGATGGGTGCCTGCTGCACCTCGGTCTGGTGTATCCTGACGGAGTCGTAGTCGCCCTCCATGCCCTCCAGCTGCAGTCCACCCCTCACCAGGCTGGCCCGCACGTGAGGATCCTTGCGAGCGTTGCTTATCTTGAGCAGCGTGGCGTGTAGAACAGCTTCTCATCCGTGTCTGCGTTGATCATCTCGTCGCGATAGCGGAGTATTGCTTCTCTCACATTGACACCCAGACGTTCTGATCTAGGGCAGGGCATCCAGCATCACCCGGACTGCCTGGTTGATCAGATCCTGGCTCATACTCGGCCTACCCCGTCCCTTGCCCGCAGCAACCTGCCCGGGCAGAGACGGTACGTGGACGAATCCGCCAGCAATGGAAGCATTGCCAGACTCCCTCAGATAATGCATGAGACCATACATGACGTAGTTGCAAAGATAGGTGCCCGCGCTGTTCGATATTTCGGCCGGAATGCCCTCCCTGGTCAGTGCATCCTTCAGGTCGGCCAGGGGAAGCTGGCTGAACAGACCGTCGGGCGCGCCGCAGATTGCTGCACTGCCACTCCGCTTCACCCCGTCACTGTCGGCCCCCTCACAGCAGTTTATCGCGATGCGTTCCAGGGCAATGGCACCGCGGCCGCTCTGTCCCAGGCACAGGACCACACCGGGCTGTACATCCTCAATTGCCCCGTGGAGCGCGGGATGGGAGTTCGCCCAGCTGACCGGCAGTACGACGCCGGCAATCCTACCCCTCTCCACCTGGGCACCATCCAGGGCCCGGGCGGCCTCGCCTGAAGGGTTGA
>PWUC01000094.1 GCA_003562655.1 Clostridia bacterium | reverse complement strand
TGATCAGAAGCACCTCGCCTCCCAGATCGCGGAAATACTCGGCGATGGTGGTGGCCACTAAGGCCGCCTTGATGCGCAGCAGCGGCGGCTGGTCTGAGGTTGCGACGACCACCACGGACTTCGCCAGCCCCTCGGGCCCGAGATCGTCCTCCAGGAAGTCCCTGACCTCCCGTCCCCGTTCTCCGATCAGTCCGATCACGTTCACGTCGGCACTGCTGCCCCGGGCGATCATGCCGAGCAGGGTGCTCTTGCCCACCCCGCTGCCGGAAAATATCCCGATCCGCTGGCCCTGACCGCAGGTCAGCAGGCCGTCGATGGCCCGGATCCCGACGCCCAGGGGCTCACTCACCCTCTTCCGCCGCAGCGGCGACGGAGAGGAGCTGTATATGGTCCGTCGGACCTCCACCGGGGGTGCCGGTTCCTCGTCAATGACCCGGCCCAACCCGTCAAGGACCCTTCCCCTCAGGCCGGGGCCGAGACTGACCTCGAAGGTCCCGGGAGTCACCTGCAGTCGGGTTCCCGCCCTGAGCCCGTGCACCTCTGACAGGGGCAGAAGAAGGATCGACCGGTCGTTGAAGCCGACCACCTCGGCCGGAACATCGGATCCCGACGGATCGTCGGAAAGGAGGCGGCAGAGCTGCCCCACCCGAACCGCCGGCCCGCGGGCCTCCAGGGTCAGACCGACCACCCGCTGGACGTATCCATATCGCTCCCAGGGCTGCCACTTCGCTGCGATGTCCCTGAGGTCCGTCAGCTTCTCAGATAATGTCACTGTCTTCTCCCGCCAGTTCCTCGCCGAACCTGCGTCGCAGCGAGGCGATCAGATCCGCAACCGTACCCTCGAAGACGCCCTCGTCTCCGCGGGCGCGGAACTCGCCTTCCCGGAGGCTCTCATCGGTCAGCAGCAGAAGCTCCGTTCGCGGGGGAATCTCCCGCTCCAGTTCTTCTCGCCGCTGCAGGACGGTGCCCATGTCCGCCGGGGACACCTCCAGTGTGATGTCGGACAGATCGGAGAACCGGCTGAGGCACTCCCTGACCAGGGCAAGGGCCGTCTCGGGATCCCCCAACTCGGTCCTGAGGATCTTCTCCGTGATTTGCAGCACCATTTCCGTCAGCCCCTCCTCGACCTCGGTCCACCTGCTGCTGTCCCGTTCCCTGATCTCGTCCCTCCACCGGCGCATCTTTTCGGTCATCTCCCTGACGCCCTCAAGGCGCTGCTCAAGGCCCTCCCGTCTGCCCTGCTCCAGGCCCAGCCTGCGGGCATCCTCCCTGATCTCATCCGCCTCAGCCTCGGCTCGTCGGAGCAGCTCCTCGGCCCGAATCCGGGCCCCCCCGACGAGGTCCGCAGCCGCCCGGTCGGCCAGGACGAGTCCCTCCAGGCCCCCCGAATCCCCGGGCCGGGCGGACCCCTCCGCCCCCAGTGCGGCGGTTAGTCTGCGCACGCCGCCGGTCTGGATGTCCTCCATCTTGATGACCGATGAACTATACGACCAGGCTCTCCTCTGAACCCCGGACAATCACGATTTCCCCTTTCTCATCCAGCTGCCGCACCACCTTGACAATCCGCTGCTGCGCCTCCTCCACGGAACTCAGGCGGACCGGCCCCAGGTACTCCATGTCCTCCCGCAGGGTCTCGGCCGCTCGCTCCGAGACGTTGGCAAAGATCTTCTCCTTGACCTGCTCACTGCTGGCCTTCAGAGCCAGGGGCAGATCATTGTGAAGGTCCACGTCGCGCAGCACCCGCTGGATCGCGCGATCATCGATCCCCGCGATGTCATCGAAGGTGAACAGCCGCTTTCTGATGTCCTCGGCCAGCTCCTCATCAGAGTTTTCCAGCCGACCCAAAATGCTCTTCTCCGTTCCCCGGTCCACCTGGTTGAGTATGCCGACCAGGGAATCGATTCCCCCGGTCTTGGAATGATCCTGGCCCATCAGCGCCGAGAACTTCTTCTCCAGCAGCGCCTCCACCCGTTCCACGATGACCGGCGAGGTCCGGTCCATCATGGCCAGCCGCCGGGCCACGTCGGACTGCTGCTCCTCAGACAGCGACGACAGCACAACCCCGGCCTGCTGCGGTTTGAGGTAGGATATGATGAGGGCGATGGTCTGGGGATGCTCGCCCTGCAGGAAGTTCAGGATCTGTTCCGGGTCCATCTTCCTCATGACCTTGAAGGGCCTGGTCTGCAGTGACGAGGTCAGACGACCGATCATATCCAGCGCCCGCTGCCGGCCCATCGCCTGTTCCAACACCTGCCGGGCATAGTCGATTCCGCCCTGCGAGACGTACTTCTGGGCCGTCGCGATGCTCGCGAACTCCTCGAGGACCGCCTCCTGCATGCCGCCAGGAACGTTCTCGATGCTGGCGATCTCGTAGGCGATGGCCTCGGTCTCCGCCTCGCTGAAATACTGCATAACCCCGGCCGCCGCCTTTCTGCCCAGGGAGATCAGAATCACTGCCACCTTCCTGATGCCGCCCAGGGACTCTATTGTGCCCAGCCTGTTCTTCTCCGCAGTCGCTGCCATTGTCCGATCCACACCCCCTCAACCCGGATGTCCTCAGGACTCCAACTCTTCGGCCAGCCAGGTTCGCAGAAGCTGGGCCACCTTTGCCGGGTTCTCATCGGCCATTTCCTTGGCGGTACTCCTCAGACCGTCCCTTTTGACCCCGATGGTCTCAAGCAGGGCCTCCCGCTGCCGGCGGGCCTCGCCGTTGTCCTCTGCCGATACCAGGTCCACCCCGGGCCCCTCCAGTTCATCCAGCAGCTCCTCTGCATGATGCCTCCGCCGCCGCCGAAGGACCAGAACTGCCAGCCCTAAAGCGACAAGAAGGGCTGCACCCGCCCCAATGTAGTAGGGCAGGGGCATCTCGGCGACTTCCTCTGCAGGCACCGTCGGCGTCCCCGCCTCGGCGTGCTCTCGCAGCTGGTCGGCCAGTGATGTATCGAAGGGAAGCCCCGTCACCACCACACTGTCATTGCGACCCAGGTCCGAACCCAGGGCCGCTGAGACGACGCCGCTGAGCATCTGCTCTTCCTCGTCCGTCAGCGTGCCGTTGACCACAACCGCCACCGAAAGTCGCTCCACGGCCCCCGGTGCGATCTTCCAGTGCTCCGTGGTGCGGTTGACCACCGTGTTCTGCGTGGTCTCGGTGCGGTCATAGGTGGATGCACCCTCGGTGCCCGGTGCCTGGTAGGTGGGCAGGTTGCTGTCTGCCCCGGCCCCGGTCTCCGGAAAGGCCTGGGTCCCGGAAAAATGCTCCTCCATCTGGTGCAGACTGGTGATCAGTCCGCCGTCCTCGGAGACGGGTTCAAACATCTCCCGGTGTATCTCGCGGTCATCGAAGTTTATCTGGGCCGAAACCTGCAGTGCCACATTCCCCGGTCCCAGGACCTGTTCCAGCATGGCCTGCAGACGGCCCCGGAGAGAATCCTCGAACTGAAGCTGGATCTGCAGTCCATCCCGGACGGTGGCGGCGTCGTCATCGGGCTGAACCGCCCGGTGCGACAGGATCACTCCCTGGGTGTCGACCACCGTAACCTTCTCAGGTTCCAGGTTCTCCACGCTGGAGGCCACCAGGTGGATGATCCCCTGGACCGCCTCCGGCCCGAGCCGGGCCAGTGGGCGCAATTCCAGAAAGACCGCCGCCGTGGCAGGGGTGCTCCGGGAGATGAAGACGCTCTCCCGGGGCAGAACCACATGAACCCGGGCCCTTCGCACCTCTTCAAAGCCCTCAATGGTCCGTTCCAGTTCACCCTGCAGGCCGCGTATATAGTTGACATGGCGTTCAAAATCCGTCGCCCCCCAGGGCATCGAGTCCATGATCTCAAATCCCACCGCTCCCCGGCTGGGAATGCCCATGGAGGCCAGATCGAGCCGGAGTGCGTGCACCCGGTCGGAGGGCACCTCGATGGTGTCTCCCCCGGCCGCCACCCGGTGGGAGATCCGCCTCTCCGACAGATAATCCTTTATGGCAGCGGCGTCCTCAAGGGTCAGATCACTGAACAGCGGGGCCATATCTGCCCCCGGGGTGCCCACCACAAGCCTCCAGACGACGAGGGAGATCACGCCGCACACCACCATTCCCAGCAGAAGCCCCCGTGCCCAGGAGGGCGTCTCCTTCCACTTGCCAGCTGCCGTCTCCAGGTGATTGATCAAGTCAGTAAACCTCCATCACACCGGCATCCGCATGATCTGTTCGTAGGCCTCCAGGACCTGCTTGCGCAGTTTCAGCGTCGCACTCATGGCCAGGGAGGCCTTCTCAGCCGCCATGATCGCCCCGACGACGTCGTCGCTTCTGCCCAGGGCCAGGTCCTGGGTGGCGCGGTCAGCGGCCAGTTCCAGCTCATTGACCCCGGACAGGGCATCCAGCATCACCGTACCGAAGGAGCGCGCCTTCTCCTGTGCCCCGGTCCGCTCCGGAAAGGTGGGTATTCGCGGGGGCACAGGAGGCCGGACCCCACCCTGAACTGGTCCCATTCCCGACAGGCTGCTCACCGTGTACCCCTCCCTTTCTATCTACCCATCCGCAGGGTGGAAGACAGCATCGTCTTGTTCACGTTGAAGGCCGTCACATTCGCCTGGTAGGCCCGGCTCGCCATCAACAGATCCGTCATCTCCCGGACCAGGTCGATGTTGGGATAGGACACGTAGCCGCCGGCATCGGCATCCGGGTGGTCCGGTTCGTGACGCAGATCCGCGGCAGAATTGTCGCGGACGATCCCCGCCACCCTGACGCCCGGGGCCCCCTGATCGGTGAATCCCGCCGCGGGCCCCGGGATGGGAAGGCGCTCGATCTGCGCCCGCAGCACCGAGTCGAAGCCGCCGCGGCCGGATGTCAGCACGACGGTCCGGCGTTGATAGGGACCGCCCTCGGCCGTTCGGGTCGTCTCCACGTTGGCGATGTTGTTGGCGACCACATCCAGCCGCAACCTTCCCGCCGTCAGGGCCGAACCCGAGATGTTCAGCATCTGAAACACCCGATCATCTCCTCCTTCCCTATGAGTCCCGGACCACGGAACTCAGAAGGGCCATTTTGCGTTCGAGCTGCGAAAGCACAGCCTGGTATCTGAGGGAGTTTTCCGTCATCAGAACCATCTCGCCGTCGATGTCCACGCTGTTGCCGTCGGTGCGAAAGGAAGTACTGGTCATCCTGCGCAGGTATGTCGAGGTGGGGCGGGCTCCGGATTCCGAGAGGGCATCGCGCATGTAGCGGTCGAAGTCGAACCGCTCCACCTTGTAGCCTGGAGTGTCCACATTGGCGATGTTGTTTGCGATCGCGCGCTGGCTGACCCACAGGCCCTGCAGGGCCTTCTGGGCCACATCCAGGGTGCGATCCATGCTCGTTGCAGTGAGATCCATTGAAAAATCCGCCTCCCCGTGCAGCTGGAGGCGGATGGGTGGAGGATCCATGGGTTCATGAAGGGAGAGCCGAGGAAAAAAATAGTTCTTCGGCAACCCGGCCGTCTTAGTCAGAAACCTGACCTTAGACCCTCGGTTTTGCGCCTCCAGCTTTCGCTGAATTTGCCCTTTCGGAACTATGTTCCGAGTCTATTTAATTTAATTTTGCGGACCGGCCAAGGCACGCAGTGAAGCAAAAGGAAGCACTTACTCCCCCGCTTCATCTCCCCTATTCGACATCTTTTCGAAAACTCCTTCTTTAATCTGAGAATTCTTTCGGATTTTTCAAAATCCACCCGGTATCCCGGGGCGACAGCGGATGGAAGGTGTCGAATGGGCACTGAATCCCCCATACACTCCAGACCGCCCGCCGACCCTGGCTACATCTTCAACCGGGGGTCCAGGACATCCCGGAGGGCGTCACCGACGAAGTTGATGGAAAGGACCGTCACGAAAACGGCCAACCCCGGGATCATGATCAGGTGAGGAGCCTGCCGAAGGAACTGCCGCCCCGTGCTCACCATCAGGCCCCATTCTGCCGTCGGCGGCTGAACACCCAGGCCCAAGAAGCTCAGGGCGGCCGCAGTCAGAATGGCGGTGGCGGTGGAAAGACTCAGGTAGACGAAGATCGGCGGCAGTGAGTTCAACGCCAGGTGCCGGAAGACGATCCTCGGCATGCTGGCGCCGATGGCATGAGCGGCCTCCACGAATTCCTTTTCCTTCAGGGTCAGGACACTCCCCCTGCTGATTCGCGCGAAGGTGGGAATGCGCCACACGGCCAGGGCGATGATCACGTTGATGGTGCCCGTCCCGATGACGCTGACGATGAGGATGGCCAGCAGTATGCCCGGAAAGGACATCATGACGTCAATGAGGCGCATGATCAGATCGTCAAACCGGCCCCCATAATACCCGGACAGCATGCCGATCACCACTCCCACGATCAGACCTCCAAAGGCTGCGGCAAATCCCACCATGAGGGACACCCGGGAACCGTACACGATGCGCGAGAAGATGTCCCTGCCCAGCTCATCGGTGCCGAACCAGTGATCGGAGGACGGGGTTTCGAACCGTCTCCTCAGGTTCTGGGCCTGGGGGCTGTAGGGGGCGATCCACGGGGCGAAAACTGCGACCACGAGGATGAACAGAAGGATGACCATGCCGGCGGTGGCCATGCGGTTCCTCATGAAACGTTGGACCAGCTTCAGGCCCATTCCGGCCGGGCTCAGTGCGTCCTCGTCAGAGGACATGAGGTCAGATTTCTCAACAGCCAATGTCGAACACCTCCAGCGCTTCAATCATAGGCGATGCGCGGATCAATGAAGGCATAGGTCAGGTCGGTCAACAGGTTCGCGAAGATGAACCCGAAGGCAATGACCAGGACCGACCCCTGGACAACAGGAAAGTCCCGGGAGGTGATGCCGGCAATCATGTATCGACCCACACCGGGCCAGGCGAAGACGGCCTCCACCACGACAGAACCCGCCAAAACGGCACCGAACATGATGCCCAGAAGGGTGACTACCGGGATCAGGGCGTTCTTCAGGGCGTGTTTGAAAATGACAACCCGTTCGGACAGCCCCTTCGAACGGGCCGTGCGGATGTAGTCCTCGGCAATGATCTCGAGCATGCTGGATCGGGTGAACCGCGCCAAAACAGCCAGAGAGCCCAGGGCCAGGGTCACGCCGGGCATGATGGCGTGCCGGAAGCCCTCCCACGTGTACAGGTGCCCCCCGAAGCCCGATAGGGGAAGCATCCTGAGATTCAGGCCAAAATACAGCATCAGCATGTACCCGAAGAAGAAGCTCGGCATCGAGACGCCGAAGAGAGCGCCGAACATGGCCAGGTTGTCGCCGATGGAGTTGCGGTGCATCGCGGACACAATTCCGATGGGAATCCCCAACAGGATGGAGAACGTCAGGGCAAACAGCCCCAGCTGAAGGGTATTGGGGACCCTCCAGGACAGCTCCTCCACCACCGGAGTTCGACGGCGTAGAGAGCTTCCAAAGTCGAGCCGCGCGACCTGCCCCATGTAGGTGAAGAGCTGAATGTGCAGGGGCTTGTCAAAACCGTACTGTGCCCGGATCCTGTCGGCGTATTCTTCCTTGGCGTCGCCCTCCATGTCCGCTGGAATCATGAAGTCCACCGGGTCGCCCGGGACGATGCGGACCGCCATGAACACCACAATGATGACCAGGAGTATGGTGGGGACGGCCAGCAATACGCGACGAAGGGCATATTCCTTCATGGTTGATCCATCACCTGCCTTCCATTTGTACACCTGTTTATGCTGCGCTGGATCAATCGTGATTTCTTGAGGGGGCCTGGGGCAGGGTGCCCCAGACCCCCCCGGTCAGCTCACCCGAGGGAAGCGAGACTTCCCTCACTCATCAATCCACGCCTCGTGGAGGAAGAACAGGTTGTAGTTGTACAGGTGATAGTCTTGAACCCGCGGATGGGCCGCGTTGAAGTTGGCCTCATTCCACAGGAAGTAGATGACCATGTGCTCCCGCATCAGATCCTGGTACTCGGCGATCAGTTCCTCACGGGTGGCCTCATCCACCGTCTCACCGAAGGTGTCCAGCAGGTAGTCGATTCTCTCGGAGACCTCGGCCAGCTCGGGCTGATGCTCGATCTGGAAGATGTTCCAGTGCCGGCCCGAACGGATGTTGGAGGAGGCGGTATAGTTGGTCCAGACGCTTCCGTACAGGATCCAGTAGGTCACATCGTAGTCACCGGCGCGGCAGGCGTCGAGGAATGCGCCCCACTCGAGGGTGGTCATCTCCGCATCTATGCCCAGCTCCTGCAGCTGTTCGTGCAGGATCTGACTCATGAGCACCCGCTCCTCCCGGTCGGAGGTCAGGATGTGCAGAGTCAGGGGCTCGCCATCGCGATACCGGATGCCGTCGTCGCCCAGCTCCCAGCCGGCCTCGTCGAGCAGTTCTGCTGCCCGGGTGAGATCATATTCGATCAGGGGCAGTCGGTCGGGGTAGAGCGGGGTAACCGGCGGCAGCCCGACGTTGCTCTTCTCGGCCGCACCCAGGAGGATCTCCTCGATGATGATGTCCCGGTCGATCGCGTGGGCGATGGCCTGGCGCACCAGAAGCTCAGAACAGGGTCCCTCGGCCAGGTTCATGGCCAGCATGGCGTTACTGGGTGTGAGCCGGCGTTCGACGACGATGCCGGCGGCCTCCATCCGGTCGACATCGGCGGGGGTGATGGCGTAGTTGTATGCCAGGTCAATGCTGCCGGCCTCCAGCTCCAGGTGCTGGGTGCTGTCCTCAGGTATGATCCGCACCCGCAGGCCGTCGAGAAGCGGCGCGCCTCTCCAGTGGTCATCAAAGCGGACCATCTCGATGTGGCTGTCGGCGGCATAGGACTGAAACTGGAAGGGTCCGGTGCCCACGGGATGACGGGCATGGCCCTCGTCGCCCTTCTCCTGCACGGCGGTGGGGCTCACCATGTAGTGAGCCGATACGGACGACTCCCAGAAGATGTCGACCCGGAGCATGTTCATCTGGACGGTGAACTCGTCGATCACCTCGACGCTCTCCAACCGCTCGACGATGTGCACATGTTCGTTGGCGTTGAACTCGGGATCCAAAAATCGTTCGTAGTTGAACGCGACCGCCTCGGCGTTGAAGGGGGTACCGTCGTGGAAGACCACGTCTTCGCGCAGGTACCAGGTGTAGGTGAGGCCGTCTTCAGAGACGTCCCAGTCCCGCGCCAGGGCGGGCTGGACCTCCTCGGCGCCGCTGGCATCAACGCCGACGATGGTCAGTCCATCGAACATGTAGGCGATGCCCTGCCGCGTGTTCCAGTCGGCCTGCAGGTGAGGATCGAGAGCGACGGGATCCGCGCTGACAGCGATGATCAGGGTTCCGCCGGGTCTCGGTCCCTCATCGACCGGCTCCTCCTCCGGCTCTTCGGTCTCCTCCGGCTCTTCGGGCTCCTCCACCTGCTCTGCACACCCTCCGATAAAGACCAGAAGGGCCAGAGCGAAAACCAGAAATACTGCGATCAGTGTCAGTCTTTTCAATTCAACCCCTCCCTCAGATACAGGGTTTCAACATCAGGCCCGCAAATCCCTTCTTCGCGCGGGTGCCTGCGCCCTCTGCGTCTCACCCCGGGCAAAGACGGGGCTGCGCGCCAGGGGTCCAGCCTCTTCACATCGCGGGTCCAGGGGAGGGGTTGCAGGCAAAATACCG
>PWUC01000090.1 GCA_003562655.1 Clostridia bacterium | reverse complement strand
TATCTGATGTGACCCGAAGGCCACATGTCAACAATCCCAGCTCCCCTGCTACCGTAAAAGTTCCGCCTGGAACTTCCCTCATCAGAACACTGTTCACTTGTCAAAGACCGAGGACATCGGACACTCATTGTACTTCGCGCTCGCCGCTCTGTCAAGCCTCGTTCCCCAGCTTTTTCGAGCAGCGGGCGACTCATCAGCAACGGCAGTCATTGTATCCACTGCGGATGCCCCTGTCAAGCGGCCATTTCATTCCACTGCGGGGAGGTCCTCATCCTCATCGTCCGCCCTGGGCCGCATCAGCGGAAAGAGGATCACATCCCGTATCGACCGCGCGCCCGTCAGCAGCATCACCACGCGGTCGACACCGATCCCCAGCCCTCCGGCGGGCGGCATGCCATACTCCAGCGACAGCAGGTAATCCTCATCCATCACGTGGGCCTCATCATCCCCGCGGCTCCGCTGCAGCAGCTGGTCCTCGAATCTCAGCCTCTGCTCCCGGGGGTCGTTGATTTCACTGAAGGCGTTGCCGATCTCCATGCCCGCAATGACCGGCTCAAACCGGCAGGTGAAATCCGGATCATCTTCTTTCCGCTTTGCCAGCGGTGAAATGTCCACCGGGTGATCCATGACGAAGGTGGGCTGGACCAGCCGGGGCATCACGAGTTCATCGATCAGTTTGTCCATGACCCTGCCCGGGGTCGAAGCTGGATCGGTCTGCACACCCTGGCGGCGGGCATCGGTGTGGGCGTCCTCCCGTCCCTTCCAGCTCCGCACGTCAACTCCCTCATCAGCGAGGGCCTGCACCAGGCTGAGTCTCCGCCAGGGCGGAGAAAGATCAATTGTCTGTCCGTCATACGAGAGCTCGCAGCCGCCCAGCACCTTCTCCGCCAGATGACACAGCAGTGACTCCGTGAGCGCCATCATGTCCTCGTAGTCGCCGTAGGCCTGGTATAGCTCAAGCATGGTGAACTCGGGATTGTGGTTGCGAGACATCCCCTCATTGCGGAAGACGCGGCCGATCTCATAGACCCTTTCCAGCCCTCCCGTCAGCAGCCTCTTGAGATGAAGCTCGGTGGCAATGCGAAGGTACAGGGTCAGGTCCAGGGCATTGTGATGGGTGACGAAGGGCCGGGCAATGGCCCCGCCCGCAACGGTGCTCATCATCGGCGTCTCCACCTCGAGATATCCCCTGTCATCTAAGAATCTCCGCATCTCCGCAAGAATCCGGCTCCGGGTCACAAAGAGAGCCCTGGCCTCGGGGTTCACCGTCAGGTCCAGGTAACGATGGCGGTACCTCAGGTCCACATCCGTCAGGCCGTGCCGTTTCTCCGGCAGGGGGCGAAGAGCCTTGCTCAGGATCTCAAACTGGCCGACCCTGACCGAGGGTTCCCCGGTGCGTGTGCGGAAGACCTCGCCGCTGACTCCCAGGATGTCTCCAATATCGAACAGATCCAGCATCTCATATCGCTCAGCGCCGACCTCATCCACCCCGAAGTAAAGCTGAATGCTGCCGCTGCGGTCGACCAGGTCCATGAATGTGATCTTGCCGTGCGACCGGATGGCCATGATGCGCCCGGCCGTCGAAATCTCGCCCTCCAGGGAATCCACATGCTCACACAGCTCCTGAGCGGTGTGAGTTGGATCGAACCTGCCCCCGTACGGATCCACACCCGCATCCTGCAGGGCCCTCAGTTTCTGATGTCTCGCCCGAATCAGTCCGCCCGCATCCGCATCATCCAGAGCCAACAGGATCCCAACCCTTCTTCATTGCTCCTGGGGTGCAGAGAAACCACCGATCCACTGTATGTCTTCAATCCTGTACCGGACCATTCCCGCCGGAAGGCGAACTCCCGCAGAATCGCCCACCGTCTTGCCATACAGGGCCTTGCCCACGGGAGAGCGGTAGGAAATCCGGTTCCTTGCAGGATCCGCATCCAGTGCCCCCACGATGAGATAAGTGTACTCACTGCCGTCGCTTTCATCAACGATCGTGACCTGCGAACCGACGTTGACGCACCGGGTATCGATGTCCTCGGGCTGCAGCACCCGGGCACGCCGGAGCAGGTTTCGGCGCTGAGCAATCCGGCTCTCAAGCCGGGCCTGTTCTTCCTTGGCCGCATCATATTCCGAATTCTCAGCCAGGTCACCGTAGGATCTCGCCTTCCTGATTCTCTCGGCCACCTGGCGTCGCCGGTCACCTTTGAGGTAGTTCAGCTCCTCTACCAGTCTCTCATATTCCCGCGGTGACAGCAGGATCTCTTCATCCACCACCTCTTACACCTCCAAGAATCCGACGTGAGCCAATCCATCCGCAATCATCGGACAACCCGCCCCGGCTCACACCCGGGAAGTCGCCCTGCCCTGAGAGATGTTCAGTTCCGTTCTTCGCCGGGTCGCCCGCCTCTTGATCCTGTGCAGGTCCTCTGCGGAAACCTCACGTTCAAAAGCCCGAAACCCTGACAACGCAAACCCGTGCCTGCGGGCCAACTGATCGATCTCCTCGACCTGGCGCACCGTCAGGCTGCGTCCCAGGGTATAGTTCTCGTAGCGACCCTCCATGGCCAATACGATGGTCTCCGCCATGCAGGCCATGCAGCTTCCGGGAGGCACGCCAAAGTAAAACCCGAAGTCCGCCGCCCCGGGGGCGGACACCACACCGCCCTCAAGGACGAGGACATCATCTCTGACCTCTGCCACCTGCTGCGACACATCCCTGGGCCTGGCCACATCGCAGACCACCGCTCCCGGTTTCAGATCCTCGGGCCTCACAATAGCATCTGCAGAACTGGAGGCCGAGATCACCGCGTCACAGGACGGCAAAACCGCTCCCGGATCGGTAGAGACCCGGGCTGAAACCCCGGCCGACCTCAGGATGCGGTCGCGAAGGGCCTTCAATCGAACCTTATCGCGGCCGACGAGAGTCAGATGGCGGACCTCGCGTGACATGATCTCGGCACAGATCTGCCCGATGGACCCTGTGGCACCGAGCACGGCCAGTTCGATCTCATTCATCTGGTACTCCATGAAGTCAACGGCGCGGCGGGTCGCCTCGATGGCCGTCGCCACCGTATAGCTGTCCCCCGTGGTCACCGCGATGTCCAGCCCCTCTGCAACCCTGTGCCCGGCATCTCCGACCACGGCGGTCAGGGCCCCGAGGCCCACGATCCCAGCTCCCAGCCTTTCCGCCACGCGGCCGGCAGCGATGATCTTCGAGACCACGTAATCCTCCGGCATCGCCAGAATCTGGCGCGAACTCAGGGGGCAGACGATGAAGTGGCCCCCGGCCTCGGCAAATTGCGATCGAACTCCCGTGACCTCAGAGGTTACGAAGGGGGGGGCAAGACGCATGATGCCCTCGAGCACTCTCGGGGGCAAAAACCTCAGAAATGGATAGCGTCTGCTCACATTTTCCGCCTGCATTGGATGTACAATAAAGGCAAACCGACCCATTGTGACTTTTGACCTCTTCTCTACGGACTCAGATACTCCACCCTCGGCTCCAGTTCCATATCATCCAGCAGCTGTTCATATTCGCTTCCACCCAAATCCTCGGGCTCGCGCCCCAGGAGCGCCACCAGCACCCCCTCAAGAACATTGGTGCCGAAGGAACGCCCCTCGAACTCCGGAGTGGTGGTCACGAGCAGGCGCACGCCTCTCTCGCGGAACTCCTCAACATTATCCCTCGTAACGGTATTGCTGATGATCACCTTGCCGGACAGATCATCGGGCATGTAGCGGCGGATGAAGTGCAGATCTCCGGCGATGATGTCGGCCTCACGGTACAGGCGCCCGTACTTGGGTGTGATCTGTTCCTGTTTCTTTCCCGTCGGATACAGCATGGACATCGGCAGGCGGCAGATCACCGGGGCCAGAACCCTGAGGACTGTGCCCAGGGTGGACAATGAGCGGAGAGGAACGGGAATACCCAGGCCGAAGACCAGGTCGCCCAGGATGAGCTTCGCCCCCAACTCCGAAAGGGCCTCGGCCATCCCAAACCTGTCCACGCCCGATACCATGAGAACCTTTGTGCCGTCGAACTGCAGGACCCCCGCGTCATGAAGATTCCGGATGGTCCTGCGCTCCAGGGTGTTCTTCAGACCCGTTCCGTCGACCACGGGAGTCACCGAGGCCGCCCGCGCCATGATGCTGGCATCCCGGAGCATGTACCTTCTCCTGCCGGCGACCAGGTAGAGATCCACGCCCCCCAACCCTATCGCATCCACCTCGCCATCAAGGGATCTGATCATCTGCACTGCCCGATCCAGGTCACCATCGGTTCCGAGACGTTCAATGGAGAACGTCTCCCCCAGGATCTGCACCTGGACCCGATGATCTCGCCCCGACGATCCAAGACTGACACTCACCACGCGCTTCACCTATGAAGCCCCCCCTGTCACCCGTCATGTTTTGTGCTCACATTCTAGCAGAGCCGGAAATGCATGCACAAGCCAGCCGGCATCCGAATTATTCGCCCACGAGGCCGGGGATCCCTGCCGCTGCCTCCAACTTCAGAAGAGATCGAACCTGGGTCCCTGGAGGCAGAAGCCCTGCCGCAGGGCATATTCAGTCAGCACTCGCTCCACTGCAGCGGAGGATTCGAGCCGGTTCATCTGGTCGCGAAGCTGCGACGATCCGGGAAGCCCGCGCACATACCTGTGCAGCTGGCGGCGCATGAATGCGACCCCGCGCCGTTCACCGCGGAGCGCCGCCTCCATCTTCACGTGCTCGACGGCCAGCTGCAGGCGCTCACCCGGCGGGGGGTCCCCGGGATCCGAGCCCTCCTCCAGATAGGTCCGTATGCGGCGAAAGACCCACGGCCTCCCGATGGCAGCGCGGCCGACCATCACTCCGGCACATCCGGTCTGCGTCAGCATGTCCCGGGCATCGGGGCCATCACAGACATCTCCGCTGCCCAGGACCGGAACGCCGACGCGCCGCACCACCCTCTCAATGAGCCCCCAGTCGGCCCGACCGGAATAGAACATGGATCGGGTCCTCGCATGTACTGAGATGAGATCCGCTCCAGACTCCTCCATCCGGGCGGCAAAGTCAGGGGCGTTGATGCGGCCCTCATCCCATCCCGACCTCATCTTGACGGAGAGGACGGGGCGAGGATCAGAGGCCCTGATCACGCCAGCCACTCGAGACATGATCTCCTCAGCGGCCTCCGGGGCACACATCAGGGCCGCGCCGGCACCCCCCCTGACGACCTTCGGCACCGGACAACCCATGTTGATATCGAGGGCAACAGGCGACAGAGCGGACAGGATGATCTCGGCCGCCCCGGCCATGGCTTGAGGTTCGCTGCCGAAGATCTGCACGGCAACGGGTTCCCGGGTCTTTCGGATCCCCGTGAGCATCTCGAAAGTATTGGGATTTTTGCGCACAAGCCCCTGGGCCGAGACCATTTCGGTGAAGGTGAAGTCGGCCCCGAAATGCCGGGCAAAAAGACGGAAGGGGAGATCACTGATGCCGGCCATCGGCGCCGCCCCCACGACAGGGGAGCAAAAGCTTCGCTGCATCCATCTTCACCTCCACCCCATACAGTTCTAGCGGCAGGACCCTCCCGCAGCAATCATCTTACCACAACCCGTCCATTGCTGCGGAAGTACTCTCGCAGACTATCGCCCCTGAGGCCCAGTCTCAGCGCCTCCACCGCCAGAACCTCACCCGGGGAGACATTCCCGAGGCTGACATTGCAGCCCAATCCGAGGACGAACTCCTTCTGCTGCGCCGGTCTTGGAGCCTCCCATATGATCATGTCCTGCGAGCTGTCACCGACTGTGTCCAGTATGATCTGCAGACCCTCGGGCTCAATCTCCCCTGCCTCGTCGAATATGGTGACCCCCCGACCCGATTCCCTCGCCTCGAGGATCACGTAGTCTGCCCCCATCTGCAGATCCTCGATCATCTGCCAGGCCAGATCCTCAACCGGTATACTGTCGGCGGGGTGTTTCTTGCCCACCTCGCTGATCACGGTGAATCCGCTGTCCCGGGCCATCTCAATGGCCTCATGTTTCTCCCTTCGAGAAAGCTCGATCACTCCATCACTGATCTCGATTCCATCAAACCCGACCTTCGCTGCGTATTCGAGGTATCCCGGATACTGTCCCTGCATGAGGGCCAGTTCGGAGAAGGTTCCCCCCGGACACACGCATATTCCCCGGTCCCGCAACAGATGGCACTTGTCGAGCAACACGGCCTCTGAATAGAGGGCCGAGGTTCCAAAGGAGAACTTGACGATGTCGATGTACTCCTCGGCCATCGCCAGGACCTCCTCGAGGGCACTGACGCCCAGCCCCTTGTCAATGACCATCGTCAGTCCCTTTCGCCTCGGCTTCTGCAGACGCTCTTCGTAGGGCATCCTGACCACACCATACCAGGCCTTCGGGTTGTTGCCGCAGGTTGCATCGGTCTTGCGCATCAAACTGCCCCCCAGTGAAAGGATTTGACCCTTCGGGAACGTGACCCCCTATCAACATATGATGGCGGCAGCCTGACGGGGATGCATTGCCGGGATCATCCTGGACACAATAGGCTTCGGAAATGAAGGTGGGCACCTTGAACCGTGACACGGACAGAGCATCTCTGACCCGCTCCCTGTGGACCCTGTGCAGTGTGCCCTTCATCATGGTGCTGGGAAACTCGATGCTCATACCCGTCCTGCCCCAGATCCGCGAGGCCCTCAACCTGTCCCTCTACCAGGTGGGACTGCTCATAACCGCCTTCTCCGCACCGGCCAGTGCATCGATCCTGTTCGCCGGATTCCTGGCCGACCGCCACGGGCGCAAGGTGGTGATGGTCCCTGCCCTGGTCATCTACGGTGTGGGCGGGCTTCTGGCGGGAGGGGCAGCGGTGCTGCTGCGAGACGCCTACGCCTACATCTTCGCGGCCCGGATCGTCCAGGGGATCGGGGCCGGCGGCACCTATCAGATCGCCATGGTCCTGGCTTCTGACCTCTTCGCCAGCGAGGAGCGATCCCGGGCTCTGGGCTTGCTCGAATCGTGGAACGGCGTCGGAAAGGTGGTCAGCCCCGTCGCCGGAGCGGGGGCGGCCCTCATATCCTGGTACGCACCCTTTTTCGTCTACGGTGTCCTCGCCCTGCCCATCGCCCTGGCCGTCTACCTGCTGGTCTCGGAGACGCCGGCGGATGACGGCGACCGCACCCTGGGGCAGTACCTGGGGCAGCTATCGGAGATTCTCCGCACCAAGACGGTGTCCTTTCTCGTCGCCCTGTTCGCCGGGTTCACCGTCCTTCTTCTCCTGTTCGGGGTCCTCAGCTACGCCGCTGATGAGATGGAAGTGGATTTTCACATCGGGACCCTGCACCGGGGATTCATCATCGCCATCCCGGTGGGAATCATGGCCGTCGTCGCCTATGTCACCGGCACCCTGCTGCAGAACGAAATGGAACGTCTGCTGCGCCCGGCCGTCGCCGGCGGCACCGGGCTCTTCGCCGCCGGACTGCTGTCGGCCATCCTCCTCACCGGCCCCGCATCCTCCCTGGTCATCCTGGCTCTCCTGGGCGCTGCCACCGGCCTGACCCTGCCCGCCCTGAACACACTGATCACCAGCTCCGCTCCCCTCGAGACCCGCGGACTGACCACCGCCTTCTACGGCACGGTCCGGTTCATCGGCGTGGCCCTGGGGCCTCCTGCCTTCGGGCTTCTCGCGGCCAGAAGCAGGGTCCTGCTCCTGGCGGCCGCAGGGATCACCGCCGCCGCAGCGGCCCTTCTCTCGGCCATATTCATCAACCCGGAACAGATGGTCCCACCGGAGGTACTCGGAGGAGAAACTAAACCCAGAAGCGGCTGACGAGCCACATAAGGACCACCGTCAGACCGGCCCCGGTCAGGGGGCCGACGGGTATTCCCCCCAGGAAGAAGACCCCCAGCACGGTCCCGATCAGCAATCCCAGGATAATCTGGGGCTGCTCCTCCAGCAGTGCCAGGCCGCCTCCCTGGAGCCTCGTCGCCAGCATCCCGCCCAGCACGGCCGCCAGGGCCGCTCCGCTGCCCAGCTGCCGCCTCAACTCGGACCAGTCCGGCGACCCCCTGGCAAAGGGCGCCAGTATGGCGACGAGCAGAAGGATCAACCCCAGGTCGATGGCCCGGTCAGCGAAATAGCTGATGGCCGCCTCCATCTGAAGAAGGGACAAAAGGAGCAGAAAACCTGCGGCCGCACCCACCAGGCGGTTACCCACCAGCATACTCAGGCCCAGAAGTACGATTAGAAGCAGGTTCTCGCGGAGCAATGTCATCCCTCCCCTGCCCATCTATACGAGGCGGGTGCCGCTCAGCAGTACTGCAGGGGCACGGATCGACATATCCGTATAGCAGTGACTCTTGCGGGAAGGAGAACCCTCCGGAAGATGCTGCCAGACCGCACGGTGGGCAGTATGGCGGGATTGCGCATTCTATCCTCTGTGATCGAGGCAGCTGCGGCCCTGACCATGCTGCACTACAACGACATCAGAGCGGCCCTCAGAATAAATGCCGTCCTGGGGCTGGTCGGACCCATGATCCTGATCATCGTCACCAGCATCGGTCTGTACTCAGCGGCGGACCAGCTCAGCCTGGGCAGGATCCTGCTGGTCCTGGCCGGTCTGGGCCTGATACTCGTGGGAACGCGCTGAGTTCACCGGGAAAACCGCGTGCCCGCCTCACCCCGCAGGGCATCCAGCGTGCGATCGAGGGAGGTCACGATCGCCGCCTCAGCCCCCGACCGAACAAACCGCAGGCAGGCCTCGACCTTCGGAGCCATGCTCCCGGCTCCGAACTGTCCCTGCTGGAGGTAGCGATCGGCCTCCTGCAGAGTGACGTCGAACAGGGCCTGCTCCCCGGCAGTGCCGTAGTTGAGCATCACGTTGCTCACATCGGTGAGGATCAGAAGCACATCGGCGCCGACGTCCTCGGCCAGTCGCTCGGCTCCCAGATCCTTGTCAATGACGGCCTCGACGCCCCGGAACCCGCCCTCCGCCCTGACGACCGGCACGCCGCCACCGCCCATGCAGACGACCACTGCACCCTCTCCCACCAGGGTCTTGATGGCACGCGCCTCCACGATCTCCTTTGGATCGGGAGAGGGTACCACCCTTCTCCAGCCACGGCCGGCGTCGTCGACCCAGATCTCCCCGGTCTCGGCCGCACGGGACCGCGCCCTTTCTTCCGCATAGAAGGGACCGATCGGCTTGGTGGGGTTGTCAAAGGCCCGATCTTTGGGATCAACCGTCGCCTGGGTCACCAGGCTCACCACCGGCAGGTCCATGCCCCGCTCCGCAAGGGCATTGGACAGGACCTGCTGGATCATATAGCCCAGCATTCCCTGGCTCATGGCTCCACAGACATCGAGGGGCATGGGCGGAACCTGGTCCGATCCGGCATCGTTTTGCAGCAGTATCGCCCCGACCTGAGGGCCGTTGCCGTGGGTCAGGACCACCCTGTTTCCCCCGGCAATCAGGTCCGCAATCTGCCCCACTGTGCAGGAGAGATTGGCCAGCTGTTCCTCCAGGTGCCCCTCCTGTCCCGGCCTGAGAATCGCGTTTCCCCCGAGGGCGACCACAACAACTCTGCATCCCATGTCCATCCCCTCTCCTCTGCTCCTAGCTGAAGTGTTCCCGCAGCACGTCCTCGACGGTGGGCCTTCCGATTTCCTGCAGCTCGTACCGGACCCTGGCGGTGGGCGCATCGATGTCCACCAGGCGCCTGAGGTCGATGGGCGTCGCGATGATGACC
>PWUC01000172.1 GCA_003562655.1 Clostridia bacterium | reverse complement strand
GAGGGGGGATGCCGCTCCTACATGGCCCACATTGGTCCTCAAGGCGGTTCGAAGGTGGGGTGCCAGAACCCCCCATGCGCATCAGAAAACTCTTGGTGCGAGGTGCGCCCCTGGGTTCGAACCACCTGGGTCGCTATCATGTGGGGCTCAGTTGAGGATGGCACAATCAAGGAGGAAATCTGGCCCTGAGTTCAAGCTCCGGCTTAGGAGGAATGGCTGCAACTCACGGGGGCGGCGCAGCACCCGGAACGTGGAGGAAATCGTAGAGAAATGCCGAAAAGTGCTATGAGGCATAAGCCGGGGGAGGGGATTCGGGTGCCGAACCCCTGGGGGCCTGGAGGTGGCGATTGTGATCACAGTTTCGGAGCTGTCGATGCATTTCGGTGACATTAGTGCGATCGACAGGGTGTCCCTTCAGATTTGCGAGGGTGAGGTTTTCGCCTGGCTGGGACACAACGGAGCGGGCAAGACCACCATGGTGCGCCTTTTGAACGGAGTCCTCACTCCGACATCGGGCAGCGCGTCCGTGATGGGTTACTCGCCCGTGGAGGACGGTCCACGTCTACGGCAGCACACGGGGGTTCTCACTGAGACCCCTTCCCTGGACGGCAGAATGACAGCGTTTGAACTCCTGGAATTCTACGCCCGGATCTTCGGCCTCGATGCCCCGAGGGCCAGGTCCAGGACGGGAGAGCTGCTGGAACGCATGGGGCTCGCGGACCGGGCCGGAGATAGGATTGCAACCTTCAGCCGCGGTATGCGGCAGCGCCTGGCCATAGCCAGAGCCCTCTTGCATGAACCCCTGATCCTCTTCCTGGACGAACCGACCGGCGGGCTGGATCCGGTAGCGGCCCTGGATATTCGGAACCTGATCGCAAACTTCACTGCCTCGGGGCAGAGGACCGTGATCTTATGTACCCATGACCTGGCTGAAGCCGAGCAGCTCTCCAGTCGAGTTGCCATCCTTGAGCAAGGTACTCTCCTCGAAGTAGGAACGCCAGCCGAGTTGATCGATCGCCGCGTGACGCGCATCAATGTCCGGATCAGCGTGGCGTCAGACCAGGTAGATGAGGCGCGGCGGATGGTGGATGGGGACACTGAGGCGGCAGCAGGCGGCATCGCTAGTGGAGGCCAGCAGACTCTTGTCTTCACCGTTGGATCCCGTGGGGAGATTCCGCGTATCGTTACCGGGCTGGTCAACGAGGGAATCGAGATCTTCGAGGTCTTGACCATCCGACCGACCCTCGAGGACGTATACCTGGGTTTTCACGGTCGTACGAGGGACGACAGCAACATGCAAAGGGGTGATTCGTGATGACCTTGGAACCGATACTCATCCTGGGAGTGCGTGACATCCGGACAGCCCTGAAGAACCGGTCGGTGTCGATTCCGATGATCGTGGTTCCAGTCGTCATCCTGGTGATCATGCCTGTGGTGCTACTACGCTCACTGATCGGCGCTGGAGGAGAGGACATGCTGTCAGATCTTCAACCTCTTCTCGAGGGTCTGCCTCCGTCGGCAGTATACCTGGCCGAACTGCCGCTAACCGAGGCTGGGATCATACTGATCACTCACTACATTCTGGCCCCTTTGTTCCTGGTCATTCCGCTGATGGTGGCCTCGGTTCTCGGGGCCGAGAGTTTCGCAGGCGAAAAGGAGCGGGGAACCCTCGAGGCGCTTCTGTACACTCCGCTGAGCAGAATACAGCTCCTGGCTTGGAAAGACACTGGCCGCAGTCGCGCCCGCGATCGTCCTAGCATGGGCCAGTTTCCTTGCCTATGCGACGGTCGTCAACGTGGCTGCCTGGCCGGTCATGGGCCGCATCTTCTTCCCGCCTTTGATGTGGTGGGCTCTGATGCTGTGGGTCGTGCCTGCTGCGGCAGTTCTCTCACTGGCAGTCATGGTTATGGTCTCAATGAGAGTGAGTTCTTTCATGGAGGCATTCCAAATAGGTGGAATGGTGGTGATCCCGGTGGTGGCACTCATGTTAGCCCAGGTCACTGGTGTCCTCTTCCTCAGCTTGCCGGTCATGCTGCTGGTGGGCCTGGTATTGTGGGTAACGACCGGTGTCCTGGTCCACATACTGGGTCACACGCTGCTGTCCGGTGATCTGCTGACGAGGATGTAGGGGCACCTGCTGAGTTGTGAACTTCACATATTGTTGCTGGGGCTTCCGAGCCTGGATGGGTCCATGATGTAACGTGGTGACACTCAAGGCTGCGGAGATACTTGCATGCAGTCGTTCTCCCGAACGTGGTCTTCGATGCAAGCCCTCCAATCTTAGGGTGAACCCGACTTGCCTAGAATTGCCTCAACCAGGTATTGCTTCGCACAGCAATATTCATGTGACTTACGAGAAGGTTCTCGCCCGGACCTGTTGATTGATCATTGAGGTCGGGGAGGCGAGAAGAAGCTATCGACAGAGAACCACAGATGTGAGGGTCGGCAGATCTCAGCTTCCAGAAACGCCCCCAGGCCCTTGGCCTTCACCGATGAGGCCTGG
>PWUC01000261.1 GCA_003562655.1 Clostridia bacterium | reverse complement strand
CCAGCGGTGCGGCAGTATCATCATGAGGCCCGTCCATCCGAGGCTGATTCCCAGGGCGAGTTGGATTCCCCGGATGACTGGCTCGGGCGTTCTCTTCAGCAGATCCTCTACCCCGGAGAAACCACTCAGCAGCAGCCAGAACACACCCATGGATAGGGCGGTGGCGGAGATGAGGTCCGGGGCCCAGCTGCCGGCAATGGCGACTGCCGCGATGGCCTTCATCGGCTGCAGGGGCATGGGAGCCCGGTAGATCAGACCAGTGAGGATGTTGGTGGCGCCGAAGACGACCAGGAAATTCGTGGGATGCATTCCGTTTACGACGATGAAGCCAACGGCGATCGGAAACAGGGTCCCAATATCGCCCAGGCCCCCCGAGAGCTCCCGCAGACTGAACTCAAAATCGCGGTACCTGTACAGGCCGGCTCCTCCTATCCCCTCTCACGATCGAGCTCGAGCACCCACGGGCGGTGACGTCGGGGCGTTGGGCCGTCAGAATTGGCTGCCGCAATGAGGGCGAGCCGCCCCATCTTTCAGAACGGCTCGCAGACATCATGCCCGATGGCTGTTACTCGGACTCGGTGATGTGGGGATTGTTGGACAAGACCTCATCGATGATGCTGTTTGCCTCTTCCAGGTTTACGTCCAGGGCCAGGGCAATCTCGCTGCATAGAATCTCCCGCGTCTCATCGAGCATCTTGCGTTCTGACGTGGCCAGGCCGCGCTCCTCATCGCGAGCGGTGAGATTGCGCACGACCTCTGCCACCTCGAAGATGTCACCGGTCTTGATTTTCTCCGTATTGGCCCGAAAACGTCGGTTCCAATTGGATGACATCTTGGTCTGTTGTGCTCTCAGCATATCGAGACATTCATTGATGGTGTCCTCGTCAACGACTTTGCGAAGACCGACGGTGTCTGCCTCCTCCACCGGAATCATCACCCTCATGTCACTGGCCTTCAGAGTGACCTCGAGGTACTCACACCGGGTGCCCAGTACGGTTCGATCCTCGATGGACTTGATCGTTCCAGAACCATGACTCGGATAGACGACTTGATCCCCCACTTTGTACTCCAAATCGCAACCCCCATCCGTAACATCTCGGCAGGTCGGGAGCTGAGGGTCTCCTAAGCCTTCAACCATGCCTAGTACCAGTATAACACATACTCTGCGCAAGAGACAGATTGCAGAGCCGTGCAGCTGACTTATCGACCCCTGCCTCGCGGACGGCACACGGTTTCGAGCAGTTCTGTGTCGAAGAAGCTCTTGGCGTGGGCCGGTTTCATGATGACGGCGGTATCGGCTCCACCGCCGGTACCACCAAGAATCATGATCTCGGTGTCGTACGGTATCATGGCTGCGTCGATCGCCATCACAGCGATCTCGAAACACACCTTCATGCCCTGCCCAAACATCCGGAGCGTTGCGGACACGATCCCACCAGGATACAATCCCCCCCAGTTTGAGGTCACGGACCTTTCGATATTTGCGAACAGGTGGGTTGTGGTCAGAACCGACACGCCCTCCTCGCGCAGCGACCTGCGCATATCCGGGCCCATCTCATCGCCGCCCGGCTCGCGAAAGCCGGCATGATGGGTTACCGCGACGATGTTGAGGTCTGCCTCCGGCCACACCTTCTTCTGTTCCTCCAGGAGCACCTCTACCGTATACCCGGTATTGGTTGCAGCAACGAAATCAGTGATGCCAATCTCCCGAGCTCGCTCAAGGGCCGCACGAGCAGTGTCCCGGGTGCAGCCACGACCAGCATGATCCCACAGTATCATATGTTGCCCGCCTCCTAACCCAGATTCGTGCATGGATCCGATCATCGGTCACCAGTAATTATAGCGATGTTCTCCACCCTGCGCAATTTGGACCAGCAGCATCAGATCCTCTTCTTGAGTGTACGCAGCGATGCTAGTAGACTGGATGATGTAAGCGATCGGCACATTGTTGTGGCCCGGAGGTGACCCCTGTGCACAAACGCATTCATCGCAGCGATTTTTACAACGTGGACTGTGTGACCGGAGCGCAGAAACACGTGGAGGCTGATTCGGTGGACCTGATCGTAACGGACCCTCCTTACGGCATCGGTGGTGAGAGCCTCGACACCCACTACAATCGAAACGAGTCCTTTGTGGTGGAGGGATACGTGGAGATCCCACTGCATGAGTACGGCAGCTTCAGCCTCGATTGGATTCGGGAGGCCGAGAGAATACTGAGGCCGGGTGGCGGGATATACATTGTCTCGGGCTACACGAATCTTTATCATATCCTGGATGCTTTGAGAAAGACGTGTTTGTACGAGGTCAACCATATTATATGGAAGTACAACTTCGGAGTGTACACGAAGAAGAAATATGTATCGTCGCACTACCACCTTCTGTACTATGCAAAGCCGGGCGGGGACAGGGTGTTCAACCTGGACTGCAGGTATGGACAGCAGGAAAAAGACGCCGCGGGCAGGTCACTGAACTACCGCGACCGCGAGGATGTATGGGTGATCAACAGGGAGTACAAGCCGGGGAGGGCCAAGAACAAAAATGAGCTCCCGCAGGAGCTGCTGATCAAGATGATGCAGTACAGCAGCAATGAGGGGGATCTCGTTTGCGACCTGTTTATGGGAGGCTTCTCGGCGGCCAGGGTGGCAATCGGTATGGGCAGGCGATTCCTGGGCTTTGAGATCTCAGAGAGCATCTTCAACCATGGGATCAGGTCCATGAACGAGGTGAGCCCCGGTGAGATCATTGGCTCCCTGCGCAGTCCGAAAACGGTAGCACCCAGGAACCAGGGACAGCGCTGGACTGAAGAAGAGGTGTCGCTTCTGCTCCGCCAGTACCACAACCTGCGCCGGGAGGGAATGCTGAAAAAAGACGCCGTGGCCGAATTGGGCAGCGAGTTTGGTCGCGGCCGCTTCTCGATTGAGCGGATCATCAGAGAGAACGAGTAGGTCCTGCAGTGACTGACCGGCGGCATCGGTCATGGAGGCGCCCGGTGACGCAGGGATGCCGCCCGCCGTTTCTTGAGGCGACGGCCGGAGACGGGGACTGATCCGGAATGAGTCACAGATCAGCCCCCGGGATCTATCAGGCTCCGGGCTCCGGCAGCGAGCGATCCTCATAGCACAGCACCACGTCAAATCCCAGTTCGGCTATCCGCGCCTCGATCTCATCTCGCGACCTGGGCTCCATGGGGATGTGATCCACCGTTGCCAGGCGGAACATCATCCTGGCCACCCGGGCCGCATCCAGCTGCAGAAAGCGCGGGTTGACCTTCTCGAGAGAATCCCAGTATGTGTGACCGTAACCCCGGGGTGCTCCCGATGTCCCCGGCTGAGTTGACGAAAGCGTCGCTGCAGGAATCCCCCGGACGGCGAAGGGGTACATGTCAGAATACAGGCCGAAGGAATCCCCAACGGAGATGTCCGTCTCATACATGTCCCTGGTCATGTCCTTGAAGTAGGTGATGGCCCCGGGCCAGCCCTGCAGAACCAGAGAGGTTCGGTCGCCCCTGCCGGCACCATCCAGGTTGAGCATGAAGACCGTATGGTCATCAGCGTGGCTGCAGGCGTAGTGCTCGGCACCCAGAAGCCCCATCTCCTCGCCGGCAAAGCCCACAAATCGAAGGGTCCGTTTCAGGTGCTCCCTGTGCTTCGCCAGGGCTCGCAGAGCCTCCAGAACCACAGCGATTCCCGCCCCGTTGTCTGCGGCCGACTGGCTGATGTCGTGACCGTCGTAGTGGGCTCCGACCACCAGCACCTCTCCGGGGTGCTCCGCACCCTTCAGCTCGCCTATCACGTTGTAGGAGGTGGTGTCGTAGACCCGGTTGGTGGAGGTGATCTTCAGCCGGACATCACCGTGGGAGGCCAGACGGAGGATCTCGTGGCCGGTCTCGTATGAGACAGAGATTGCGGGCACCTCACACGCCCTCCCAAAGCGGGCCGAGCCGGTCTCAGGCAGCCCACCGGGCTCACCCCGCATCCAGATGAAGCCCGCGGCGCCCGCCTCCAGCGCTCTGCCCAGCTTCTCTCCGCGATGCATGGAGCGGTGATAGAATCTGGGTGTCGCAGTGGTCACCATGACGATGGCTCCCTCAATCTGCCCGCGGTTTTCCTCGTAGGTCTGCGGATGCCCATCACCCAGGTATACCAGGGGTGCCTCTACCTCTGCAGCAGGACAGTACGGCAGGGCAATGCACTCAAAGGACCTCTCCTCCGGTGAAACCGCCTGAAGACCCGTCTCCCTGCGTTCCCATCCCGTCCACGCAAATTTCTCCCTCCAGGCGTCGTCCGCTCCGGCACTGCGGAAGCGCTCCTGTATGAATTTCGCCGCCCCGCGCTCCTGCTCGCTGCCTCCAAAGCGCGGGCCGAACCCCTCGACCAGGTCCGTGAGAAAATCCATCCCGGACCTGGAAAGATACAGATCAGCTATGATCTGCCGATCAACTCGGTCTGTCACTTGGGCCTCACTCCTCTCCCCTGCGGTTTTCGACCTGGACACTCCATCCAGGTGGAGCATTTTTCGCTGCAGCGACTCAAATCCCTGCCGTCGGGGAGGCATCCCGACGGCACCGGGTCGTGGAAAACCGGGCCTCTCCCCCGTCGCCTGGCGCACCCGAAGGAGCGTTTCACGGACCAGCTGACGCAGGGGCAATCAGGTACGGGTAGCTCTCGCCCTCAAGAATGGACCAGACCAGGTCGAAGTCCCAGCTGTGGAAGGTCGCCTGCCGCATCATGCTCTCAGTCGTCTGGGCGGTACCGCCCTCCGATGAAGACTGCCCCGAGGCCTCCATGTCCCAGTGGGAGCTTTCCACCTCGTTCCGCACCAGATCGCCGTCGTGCCCTGCCTCCTGACGGCCGACCAGACCCCCCGTATCGAAGGAGCCGCTCACGTATCCGGCTGAGTAGGAGCAGCAGATCTTCAGGTGATCGCCGTGGCTGTTTGTCATCAGCCCGACCAGGCCACCCACCTGACGATGCCCCGCCACGGAACCGGTGGCGTAGCTGTTCGCAATGAGGCCACCCCGGTCAAATTGCCCGATCAGGCCACCCGATGCTCGGGACTCAGTGAAGACCTCACCCCCCGCGTGGCAGTTTTCGACCGAACTCCGGGAGGAGTGGCCAATCAACCCGCCCACACGGTCTCCGGTTGCGGTGACCGCTGCAGTCGAGAGGCATCCGCTGATCATACCCATCATGCTGTACCCGATCAGCCCGCCACAGAGGGTGCCGCCGGTGACCTGACCCGTTACCTGACTGGTCAGGACGGCCCCGAGATTGTAACCGATCAATCCACCCGTTGCTGCACCTGTCCCGCTGACGGAGGCTGCGACCCGGACGTTTTCAACGACTCCCCCATTGTATCCGGCCAGGGCACCGACATACTGGCTCCCGGCAATATGTGCGTCGGTCAGGATCAGGTTCCTTATCTGTGCATCGGCGGTTGTCCTGCCGAACAACCCCTGATAAGGTCGGTCGGGCCGATCGCTTGTCAGATCTGCCACGGCAAAACCATTTCCATCAAAGGTGCCAGAGAACCGAAGGTCTTCATCCCAGCTTCCCCCCTCATCAAAGGGCCAGCCGATGGGAAGCCAGCCGTCGACGCACTCCCCTGTCTCCGAGGCATCTATGTCTGACATGAGGATGTAGCTGGCGTCCAGGCTCCAGCGGTGACCTGCTGCGCAGGTGTCATCGGTCCCGATTCTGGCCAGGTCCTCCAGGGTGAGCACGGAAATCTCGCCTTCCTGGGGCTCTCTGAGAGGGCCATGGCTCTCATACTCGTCGTCATCACCCGGGCTTTGTGCGTTCATCCGTGCAACGGCGGCCCTCATCTCATCTGGCGACATGTTCACGGTGAATACGACGTCGGGTCTTTCCGGCCAGATCCCGCCGGGGGGCTCTGCAGCCCAGAGTGCCGGAGGCTGCAGGGCCCAGAAAATGATGCTCAGTACGAGGGCAATAAGGCAGTGTTTCATCCGTTGTGATCTCCCTTCCCCATGCCATCACCCAGGGCATGCATGCTCCATCGCGGCGATTCGTAGTCTGCGCGGACGGGGCGTTGGACGCCACCATCCCCATCCCGTCTTTTCGGTCCCTAACCTTACATCAAAGGTGCTCCGCCAGGGCTGTCGGGACCGGCGAATCATCCGGCAATCCGACCCCGTCACTGGGGCCTTTCAGTGGTGACGAACACCTGCCCCGTCGCTGTGACGCCAAAAAACAGGTCCTCGCCCCCGTCACCGGAGATGCGGGGCAGTCCGTAGGCAATGCTATCGGTGACGGGTCTGGACCGAAGATAGTGACCGAGGAAGACGTTGCCGCGGGGATCCTGGGCCGTCATCACCAGCATGAACCCGAAGGGCTGCTCCTCCCGGTCGTAGTCCGAAGGCTGCGGCCCGATCTCGGAGCCGTGTCCCGTAGGATAGTAGTTTGATTCTGCGTAGAAACGGTCGACGGCTCCCTGGATCCTTGCCAGGTTGCTCATGAGAGCGGCCTGCTGCGCTCTGCGGGCCAACCCCCGCACGGCGCCAGTCGCGACGGCCGTGATAACGGCGAGCACCGCGATCACGATTAGCAACTCCACCAGTGCAAGGCCGGTGCATCGAACCCGTCTCTTCGTTGTCGCATCCATGATTCAACCTCCTCCCCACCGTTTTCGGACACCCAATAGAAGTGAGATCTCACCCCTTCCTGCCTCCACGAGGCCGCCGCCTGCTCCTGTTCCTCTCCAATCAGTTGCCATAGGCGTCAATCCCGGTGGACTGACCGCGCTGCCGCATCCTCGAGAGAGGATGTCATGGGCAGGATACCCCTTCATCACCAGGTCGACTTGTGTTCATACAGGGACTCACAGCGCCCAGCAGACAGCCTGGCAAGGACACTGGCGGCCCTCTGCCTGGCCAGGTTCCGCCGCGTAAGGTCCGCATGAACAGAGACCACGCGGCAGCCCCTGCCGCTAGGGCGATCAGACTGCCGCACAAAATGGCCCCAGCGGTTACCTCCACCAGCATCAGACCCCTGCGTTGTCTTATGGGCGGTCAACCCCGAGCAGGCTGTGAACCCGCAGAGACAGATTCACAGTCCTGGGCTCTGAGAACAGCGGGAGCTGCGACAGCTGGACAGACATGCTCAGGTCCCGGGCCTCAACCCGGTCGACGAAGTGCAGCAGCGCAGCTGTGTCGGAGACGATGACGTCGGCCCGCAGGGAAGTGACCGTCAGGCCGCAGCAATGCTGAGCATCTCCCATGGCGATGCCGGTGAGCCTGCAGCCGGCCTCCATGCTGGCACCGTGCAAGTGCTCAACAATTTCGGCGGTGGTGAGCCGTTCGGGCAGTCGGGCAGCGACCTGTTCGAACTCCCTCTGGGCCTCACGACGCGCCGCTTCGATCTCCCGGAGGCCCTGTTGTTCAACCCCCTGAGCCTGATGGCTGCCCTCGCGGGTGCTGTGCATCTGTCCTGGATCCTGCAGGGCCCCCACGGCCTCAGAGGCATCGGCCAGCGTCCGGAAGAGGACCCACCCAAGGGCACACTGCGTGAGGACAAAGACGATCACTATCGCCCGCATCTGTCTTCGATGCCTCATTCACACCATCTCATCTTCATGTCAAATGACACCGCACTGCTGCCTGTCAGCGTCAGCGACTCCATGTATGCAGACTCAAAGACCTCTCGCAGCTGACGCTCGAACTCAGGTACGGCAGACAGCGAACTGGCGGCCGCAGACATCCGGATCATCCACCGCCCCCCGGATTCCTTTCGAGCAGAAAGGTCATACACGGATACCCCGGCGCTGCGCTCGCTGACGACTCGATGGATCTGGGTCCAGTCGGGCCGCAAGTGCGCAGATTCAAGGGCCCGCCTCAACTGTTCCGTCCGCTGCCTGATCTGATCAACTTCCCGCCAGGCAGCGTCGATTTCGCCGGCTACAGTGGTGGCGTCGCCGGACTCCAGTGCTTCCGGATGCAGGTCGACGAGAGCGTCCCGGGATCTTTGCTGCAGCTGCAGCAGTGCCGAACCCTGCAACCCAACGATCAGGGCCAGAATCAGTCCGAGCGATTTCGGTGACATCCGGCGGGCAGGTGCAAAATTGAGATCGGCAGGCATCCTGAGCAATCCGGCGGTGAAGCGGGTCAGAGAACATGCGCAGAATCCGCGTTCCCCGAGGGCCCTGACGAAGTCGCCATCGTCGGGGACTCCGGCGAGCACCAACCTCGGCCTCTCGCTCACAGTCTGGCCTCGTTCGTCAGCCAGCCCACGCATCTGGCGGCACAGCTGTTGCACCCGGCCGCAGCTTCCATCGATCCTGGCAGCAGCAGTTTGCACAGGCAGGCCTCCTGCAGCCGCCAATATGAGCGTGCGTTCACCGTCGATGTGCGCAGCAACCCCATCGGCCGTTGCGGTGCTGAGAGCGACGGCGACGCCGAAGACGCCCCGGGTGACGATGCCCCGGCCCGAGCCCGCCCTGAGCAGTGCTGCAACGGTCTCCGATCTTGTTGCAGAGGCATATACCCTGACCTCCTCGGTCGTTTTCATCACCCGGCGCCACCGCAGCAGGAAGCGGTGCGTATTGGTGCCCAACCACTCGTTGAAGAGGCGCTGCGTCCCCGCTGCCACGTCCCGCTGTGCAAGGACCGGGAGGGAGAAAACCCGATCGAGGTAGCGGTCCGGACCAAGAAGCCACAAGATGGATTTTGGCCTCTGCCCGCCGGATTTCAGCTCCTGAAGGAGCCTGTCAAGGGCCTCATCGGCGGAGCGAAGCTCATACGAATGCAGTGAGAGGGGCCGATGCCGCCAGGTGCTCACCACCGTGAAGAGAAATCGGGCCCTTTCCGCGGTCGCGATTATGTGCACACTACGCATGGATCACCCGCATCACTTCCTCCATGGTGGTATCCTTTTGGACCACTCTCAGCAGCGCCGCCCGCTTCAGTGTCTCCAAACCCGACCTGACGGCCAGCTGCAGGGCCTCCCGTCGCGAGGCTCCGCCGGCAATCATTGCGCCGAGCTCGCTGTCCAGCGGCAGGACCTCAAAGACACCGACGCGGCCCATGTGCCCGGTGCCAGCACAGGCACTGCAGCCCGAAGAGCTCCGAACGAGGGTTTCCGGCATTGAACGGGCCAGCCCGGCTTGGCAAAACCACCGGTGTTCGACTTCACCGGGCACATATTCCTCCCGGCATTTGCCGCAGACGCGTCTGACCAGCCGCTGGGCGACCACACCGGACACCGCGTCGGGAAGAAGGTGGGGCTGCGCCCCCATTTCCACGAGTCGGAAAAGTGCCGAGATCGCATCCATGGCGTGAAGGGAGGAAAGGACCTTGTGTCCGGTCAGTGCCGCCTGTGCGGCGATCCGCGCCGTCTCTGCGTCACGGATCTCGCCCACGATGATCACATCTGGATCGTGCCGGAGCAGTGAACGCAGCCCGGAGGCGAAGGTCAGGCCGCGGCCCCTGTTCACCTGCACCTGGGTGGTCCGAGACAGGCTGTATTCGACAGGATCCTCCAGCGCAACGACATTGACGGATATTCGGTCAAACTCTCTCACCGTGTTGTACAGGGTGGTCGTCTTGCCCGAACCCGTGGGACCGGCAACCAGCACCATGCCGTAAGGTTTGTTGACTATATGCTTCCGGTAGCGGTCGAGGCTGTCGCTGGTGAATCCGAGATCTTCCAGGCCGTGCAGTGCCAGGGATCGATCGAGAACGCGCAGGGTCACCCTGGGTCCCCCACTGGCGGGCATCACCGAGACGCGCAGATCCGTCTCAGACCCGCCGGGTTGTGCGAGGGTGATCTTCCCGCTCTGGGGGGTGCCGCT
>PWUC01000184.1 GCA_003562655.1 Clostridia bacterium | reverse complement strand
GGCATAGGCCTTGCTCAGACGTTGTTACTGACCGCGGCTGCTTTTTTGCTAATGGAACGGATACGGGTTCATCCAGCTTTTGTGATCTCGGGAGCCCTCATTTATGGAGCCCTGTTCCTCGCGTAGCTCGCCGGGGCATGCGGGTATATGCAGGGGAAACTATACTGCGTTAGGAATGATCTGATCAACGACGAGATACTCTCAGTATCCCCGCCTTTCGGTCCCTGAGGTATCCCTGCTGGATCCTATGCTTCAGTGGGACCAGCGGCGCCTGCTGTGTGTTACCGTTCTGATCTCTTCCGGAGTCTGTCTTGATCCGATCGCACTGTCAACGGCCATCTGCAAAGGGTTAGGACCCAGCGAAAGAATGACTCATACGCACGTCGTCTCCCCCTCGCTGAGATTCGGATGGACAGCAGTGCAGATCAGGGCCGATCTTCCGTCCGGTGAAGTTGACCCCTGTGAGCAGGGAGCCCGATGCCGCTGGCGAATCCATTACAGAGCGGCTAGCAGGACAATCTTCAGGGAGGCGGATGTATGCAGGAGTATCATGAAGCCAGGACAGTATACTACCGATTGCGGTGTGAGAAGACCGCCGAGTCCCTCAGGCGAAGGGGATTTGACGCAGTTGTGGTCCGTGACAGGGAGGAGGCCGTGACCCGGGTCATGGACGAGGTCGGGCCTGAGGATGTCGTGGGGGTTCCGGGTACTGTGAGTGTTCGGGAACTCGACCTGTTGACCAGGCTCGAGGAGCGCGGAAACAGGGTGGTGCAGCACTGGGTTTCAGGCGTGTCGCCGGAGGAGCTGCGCTCCTTGCGCGTGCAGCAGATGAACTCAGATGTGCTCCTTACGGGCACCAATGCCCTCACCCTCGACGGACAGCTGGTCAACATTGACGGGACCGGAAACCGGGTCGCGTCAATGGTATTTGGTCCCCGGAAGGTCGTGATCGTGGCCGGAGCCAACAAGATAGTCGACGATCTCGAAGAAGCCGTACACAGGGTCAAACGCATCGCAGCACCCATCAACGCAGTCCGGCTGGGCACCAGAAGCCCGTGTGCCACGACCGGTTACTGTGTTGACTGTGAGTCTGCCAACACCATATGTGCCGTGACAGTGGTGATCGACAGGAGGCCTTCACAGACCGAGATGACAGTGGTGTTGGTCCCAGAGGATCTGGGCTACTGACACATCGCTTATGTGTCGCGTGCGGCAGCTGGGACGGGGGCCGTCCGTGTAAATCGCGCCGGGAGGGGAAGATGGTCGATGCCCCTCCCGGCTGTCTCGGTCACCGATCTTCCTGACTCCATCATGATCCAGCATCTCGGTGCCGAACCTCCTGCGGGCCAGGGGCATTCTTACAGCCTCAGTTCGCAGCATCGGTCGCATTGGACCCATTTGAGGCATCAGGCGTGGTTTATTCAGCAGCGACCAGGTCCCGGTTCATCCGGTCCAGACCTGGCTGAACACCCTGAGGAAGTTAGCGCCCAACAGCCTGGTGATGTCTGCGTCAGGGAAGCCCCTTCTCATCAGGCCCTCGACGAGATTGCCCAGATCGTGGGGACCACTGAATCCCTCAGCATGGCGCATGGAAGGGTCGGTGCCCACCACCTGGTTGTACTGAGCCACCACAGCGGGATACAGGGTGGCCTGTTCCACGGTTCCGGCCGTATCCGAGCTGTGATCGGGAGTGTTGTCGCTTCCGAAGCCGACGTGGTCAATCCCGACCAGGTTCACAGCATATTCAATGTGATCGATGTAATCATCCAGGGAGGGGCGACCGGTCTCTTTCCAGCATAGGGGGGCCCACGGTGTCAGGCCGATGACCCCGCCCCCTTTCGCAAGGAGTCTCAGCTCGTCGTCATCCTTGTTGCGGGGGCTATTTGTTATCCTCCGGGGGTTTGCGTGGGAGAACAGAACCGGATGATTGCTTTCCCTCATGGCGTCAAGGGCGGTCTGGCGACTGCTGTGGGAGAGATCGATTATCATGCCGAGACGATTCATCTCATGAATCACCTCGACGCCGAGATCTGTGAGTCCACCGTCTGTACTCTCTGTGCATCCCGTTCCGAGGTAGTTGGACCGGTTGTAGGTGAGCTGCATTGCCCGTACACCCAGCTCGTAGAACACGCGGAGCAGCTCGAGGCTGTTCTCAACGGGGTGTGGATCCTGGAACCAGAGAACAACGCCGATCTCCCCGGCCTCCGTTGCCCTTGTCAGATCGTCGCAGCTGCTGATCACGCGGAGGCGACTTTGGGGCTCATCGGTCAGCCGATGGATGCGGGCTATGGCTCTGGCAGCTTCTCTGAATCCCTCCGTCGAATGGGGAATGGTCAGAAAGAAGGCGCTGAGGCCGGAGTTGGCCACGTCGGGCGCACAACCTTTGAAGTCTCCATCTGCGAAGATACAACCGTCGAACACGAACTCCTTCTGCAGGATACTCATGTAGTTCCTCCCGTCGGGTGAAGGTGTGCTGTCTATCATTGCAACGGCAGCAGGCGCAGAACGCGCAGGGGCCACAGGGGAGGCCTCATAGCTACAGAGTCTCCCTTCAGGGCGCGGTCGAAAAGATCAGATGCCACTGCGAGCCGTCCCTGCAACATGGTCTCGCCGCTTTCTGCCGAGGCTGCCGCTGGCGCCCCGATGTATGACCCGGCGCTTTCATCAGCTGCCCACCGGATGATCGTACCCAGGTTGGAGATCTCCCGGGCCAGCCCTTTTGCACCCAGGGTCCGCAGTATCATCGCAGCCAGCCGGAAGAGCGCACCTGGTGAGGGGGGGTCAAGGCGCGGGAGTTGACAGAAGCTGTCGCGGACAATGCTCCTGTCTGTCGCCAGTGCCAGGGATGTCTCGTTGGTCCCTGCGTGCAGGTCCTCAATGTCCCCACATGTACCCGGTCCCAGACCGGTACCTCCCAGCAGAGTCGGGTTGTGTGTCATCATCATGGAGAACTCCAGGCTAAAGGGGTTGACCAGGTAAAACCCGTGGCGCCTGCGTGCGCGGCGGGCAGCTGCCTCACACGCCAGAAGATGTCGGGGGCCTCCGTGATTGTCAGCAACGAAAAGGTACCTGAACCCCCCTGCAGCCAGGCTGGTGACGTATGAGTCCAACACCCTTTCAACAACTCTGGGGGCGACTGTCAGTGAACCCACTCGGGGCAGAAGATCTGCCCCGAGGGTCAGTGATGGCAGCCGGACCAGATCCAGCTCCGGATGGCGTTCCTGCAGCAGATCAATGTAACGGTTCACCAGTTCCTCAGCCACGAGCAGGTCGGTGCCAAGGGGCAGATGGGGGCCATGGGCCTCCATGGGGCTGAGGGCCATGAGAAACACCGTCCTGTGGCGGTCCAGCGCATCCAGCTCTGTCATGGTCATGTGCACGTATTCATGGACCCGGCCCAAATCTCATTCCTCCCGTCAGTTGTAGATCTTCAGGGAAGATCGATCGTCTTCCAGTAGTCGATCAGCTTCACCAGGCGGCTGACTCGGTCCTGCAGACCCTTTTCCGCCTGTTCCACGTCGGCATCATTGGGATCTGTGAACCCGTACACCCCGGATGAGGTGAACTCGTGGGTGTCACCTATGTACGCCATGACCAACAGGGCGCGGATGTCAGCGTCGGGATCATCGGACTGTCTCAGAGCCTCAACCTGCGGCGCGAAGGCCGCCGTGGGTTTGAAGCTCTCAACCCTCTGCATCTCCACCAGGTCGGGGAAGAGCGTCAGGGCCATGGCAGTCTCGCCGGCACCGGCGTGGACATCAACTTTCTGGAGCATGTCTTCCGGTGCCCCACCCATCGGCCCCGTAGGCATCAACACGACTGCGCCCGTGCGCCTTCGGGCCTGTCGGGCGGCATGGGCTGCGATCTGGGCGTTGCCGCCGTGACCGTTCAGGATCAGGATCTTCTTTATCCCGTGTTCGACCAGGCTCTCTACGGTATCGAGGATTATGTTGATCAGGGTCTCTGCGCGGAACGTGATGGTGCCGGCAAACCCCATATGATGGGGTGAATAACCTGGCCAGCAGGGCTGAACTACGATTGAGTTGGTTCGACACGCCACCTTTTTCGAAATGGCCAGGGCTGCGTAGCTATCGGTTCCGAGCGGGAGATGGGGTCCGTGTTGCTCGATAGACCCCAGGGGGATGATGGCGACGGGGTTGGGTTCTTCATCCAGGTACTCCTCGAAGGCGGGCCGGGTGAACTCCTGCAGCAGAACTTTTTTGGACATGCTGTTCCCTCCTTGCATCTTTTCATATTGCTTCCACACACAGCATCTCACACCTGCTCGAGGGCAGCAAAGTGCCTGCTGAGAATCCTGCAGGATTTGCTCTTGTGGCGGAGTATGTCTGACTACAGAACACCAGGTCAGGAGGGGCCAGGGGCAATGGGCACTGGGGGCGATGTTACGAGTGTCAAAAAAAAGCTGCTCAGCATACTGAAACGCGAAATCCGTCCGCATCTGCGAGACTCACACCCCGACCGTCGCGAAAGATACAGGAGGTGCGAGGCCGTCGTGGTGGACCTCGTGAAAAGGCCCGCAGGTACCGAAATCGAGGGCCTGTGGTCCCAGATTGAGGAACTGTCCCACATTGAGCCCTGGGGTTCGGGCCTCAGGCTCTCATTGAAGTTCCGGGGAAGGCCGACATATCCCTTAACACGCGAGCCGTCTGGTGGCCAGCTCGGGTGGGACTTCTCCTCCAGGATTGATTATGAGGAAACGGTAGATTCCCATGGGAGTACCCGCGAGGCCCATCTTCGGATTTTGCGAAACCTTCTGAAAACACCACCCGCGGAGGAGCCGGAAGCCGTCAGGCAACAGCGGTCCAGGCTGATGTTTCTCATTGACCTGTACGAGACCCTCAGGGACGAGGCCTGAAGGCCCAGTCATTGCGGTAGCAGCTGCTTGCCCGAAATGCTGTCCACGCGTATCTTCACCACGGCCGTCGGCATTGCTGCTGCAGCCGCTGCGGGTTTGAAGTCCTGATCTTCTGCGTACTTGTGGGTCAGTGCATTGAGGATCCGGGTCTTTTCCTCGACGTCTTCCAGCAGATGAGCCCTGCCCCTGACAATCACGCTGCGGTAGCAGGCGCTGAAGTCACAGGCCCTGACTGCGCGACTGACGCCCATGAACTGGTCGACGAGGAAACAGACCTGGGGACAACGCTGAATTGCCTCCATCTTGAGACCTTCCCGGGCACTGTGAAAGTATATGCTCTCTCCCAGGACCAAGTAGTTGAGAGGCACCACGTAGGGTCCTGTGTCTGCAATGAGGCCGAGCCTCCCCACGGCCTGCTGCCGTAGAAACTCCCAGGCCTCGGATTCTGTCATGGCTCTGTCGCTGCGTCGCATTGGCTGCACCGGCAGATCTCCCTTCGTCACCCAATGTGCATTCAGAATTCTGGAGCAGCGTTGAGTTTCCTGCTCTTCGGTCCAGATGCATGGGGAGTGGGTGAAGGTTTGGAGACACGGCGCCAACGCTGACGTCAATGACGTGGCTCCGCCCGAGCCGTGGAGGGAGCGTCCGCCTGTTCGGTCTCACGGACCTCGCCCGGTGGCGGACGCACAATCGCCGGGACCTCCCCGCCCTGAAATGGTCCCAGTCCGGGAGTTTCGCCGAGGACCTTTTGCTGTCGCCAGGCAGTGGCACGCGCTGATCGATTTGTGCTACACTATCGGTGTCTGGTCCAAGGGAAGGAAGGTGTCAGCATGACATCTGCACAGAAAATCACCCTCACAGGCCTCTTCGTAGCCCTCGGCATTCTCACACCCATGGCATTTCATTTCACCGGGGGCCCCGGGGCGGGCAGGCTTTTTCTCCCCATGCACATACCCGTATTCCTAGCCGGTCTACTGGCGGGTCCCATCGTGGGGGTGACCGTCGGCATCATAACTCCCGGGCTCAGCAGCCTGCTCACGGGGATGCCGCCTCCGGTTCCGACGGCCATGATGATGACCATTGAGTTGGGCGTCTTCGGCCTCCTGTCGGGCCTGTTGTATTTCAGACTGCGCACGGGCTTGTGGCTGTCGCTGATCATTTCCATGTTTGCCGGGAGAGTGGTCTATGGCATCCTGGCATATATCGCCCTGCCGTTGGTCGGTCTGGAGCGGGTTCCCCTGTGGGCGCCGTTGACTGTGGGGTTGATCAACAGCTGGCCCGGGATCCTGATTCAGCTGATCCTCATTCCACCCATCGTCTACGCGGCCCAACATTTGCGCATCTTCGCGGAGATCAGAAGGAACACATCATAACAGGGCCTGGTGGTGCCACCGGTGGCACCACTGCCGACCTCGGGACTATGGCCACCATCGTGCGCTGACGGTGCAGGTGGTTCGTGGGTTCTTTCACGGGTCCACCCAGCGGAAGCTTAGGGGGAAGGTTGGACGGCCGTGATCCCAGCTGCGCGGCGGCTCAGGTGCGGCCTATTTGCGGTCGAGGTATTCCTCCAGGGTAAGGCCCGCTTCCCGGATCGCCGTCGCGTGTTCGATGCCGACATACCGCAGGTGCCAGGGTTCGTACTGGTAGCCGGTGATGTGTTCGCTGTCCTCCGGGTAGCGGATGATGAAGCCAAACTCGTGGGCGTGTTCTTCGAGCCACCGACCCTCTGGTGTTTTTCCAAAGGCCTGCGTCAGAGTGTAACCTACCCCGGGGGAGGTGACGTCCATGGCCAGTCCCGTCTGGTGTTCGCTTTGCCCGGGGCGCGCACTGAACCTGTTTGCCTCCTCTTCACCCCTCTGCTCGACATTGTACGCGAAGATGTGCCTTTGCGTTTCATAGGATCTGTAGCCCGAGAGGCCGTAGATCTCCAGGGCGTCATCCCAGGCCCGGCTGAACAACTGCTGCAGGGCTTCGGCTGCCTCCTCGCGCATCAGTTTCTTCGGATGATCTCCCTCGAAGGCGAAGGGAATATCCGGGGCGATGAGATCGTCCGGCACGTAGTCAGCTGGCAAGTTGCGTTCCTTGTTGACCAGGACCAGTATGTGGTCCGGGTTGGTGACGACGTGGAGCTCGTCCGCGGTAATTCTCACAGTTTCCTCAAGGCCCGGCAAGTCCTCGCCGGATGAGGTGTCATCGGTTTCCTCCCGGGTTTGGGGATCCGGACCGTCATCTTCCAGACGACCGGCTTCAGCAGTCACGGACTCGTGAGGGTTTGGTTCCGGCAGGGCCTCTTCGTCATCAATGATCTCACCGTACACAGCACCGAGCGAATAGACTAGCACAATGCCAGCTATCACAATTGTGAGCATTGACCTGCTCCTACGCATGTTGAACAAACCCCTTACATGACTCGCGAGGTCGAAGTACTACGGCTCTGAGTACTTTCTAACACATTATATCGCATTATGTAAGGTCTCGGCTCTGCCGGCGAGCGGCATTTGCGGCTCGTGCAGTGCAGGGAAATAATTGCAGGGCGGCGAGGAGGCGTGCTCTGGCGTACGCTGTTGAGGAGGCTGCCGGGCCAGATGCTGGGGGGCACACCGGTTGGGTTGGGACCGTCAGGCTGAATGGAAACTGAGCGAGGTACAGGTGACCATGCGGCGAGATCGAGGATGTGATGCTTTGTTTGAGTGCCCTGGTCAATACAGCCGAGGTACTGTCACACCACGTCAGATGCAGAACTGGGCGGCGAATCGCGGTTCCTTGTCCAAACATCTGGTATCATAGATCCTGGTGAAGGGTGAGGAGGTACTGGCTATGGGTGATATGGAGCAGTCATTCAGAGTTGCAGTTGTGCAGGCCGGTTCAGTCCTGATGGACCGGACCGCCTGCACCGGGAAGGCAGTGGACTTGATCGGTGAGGCGGCGTCTTCAGGGGCAGGGCTGATTCTGTTTCCCGAGGCGTTCATATCAGGGTATCCTCGCGGGCTCTCTTTTGGCACCCGCGTCGGCGGCAGAACCGAGGATGGCAGGAAGGACTGGCTCCGTTACTGGCAGAGCTCTGTTGATCTTGAGGGGCAGACCGTCCAGGTGCTGGGTGAGGCTGCCCGCAAGTGTGGCGCTCACGTGGTCATGGGTGTCATTGAGAGGGATGCCGAGTTTTCTGGGGGAACGCTGTTCTGTACGGTGCTGTATTTTGGCCCCGATGGCGGGCTGCTGGGAAAGCACCGCAAGCTGAAGCCCACGGCTGCGGAACGCCTCATATGGGGTGAGGGCGATGGCAGCACGATGCCGGTCATCGATACCCCTGGGGGGAGAATCGGGAGCCTGATCTGTTGGGAGAACTACATGCCCCTGGCCCGCGCTGCCATGTACGCCAAGGGGGTGGACATATACCTGGCCCCCACGGCAGATGAGCGCGAGCGCTGGCAGGCCACCCTCAGGCACATAGCCCTCGAGGGTCGCTGTTTTGTCCTTGGGTGCAACCAATACGTGACCTCTGACATGTATCCTGACGATTTGGCCTGCACGGATGATCTGCCCCGGACCGATCCTGTGTGCTCGGGAGGCAGCTCCATCGTTGACCCCATGGGTGAATACGTGGTGCAGCCGGTCTACGGAAGAGAGGAGATTCTCGTGGCCGATCTGGATATGTCTCGCGTTCCCGCCAGCCGGATGGAGTTCGATGTGACGGGCCACTACAGCCGGCCCGACGTGTTCAAACTGCTGCTGAACGAGGAGAGGCAGGTTCCGCTGAAATCCATGTCGCCCCGGGAGGGACTGCTGCAGGCGCCCAGCAGTGGGCCGCCTGCATTCGGGCCCACCATGGCAGGGTTCGGCGCGCTGAGGACACCGCGTCGTGACCAGTCCGGATAGAGACCCACTCGTGTTGGCGTGCGCGCTGAGATGATGCTCACGGCGGGCATCATATGGTAGCATGGCTTAGGGATAAGGAGGGATCGCTGTGTCGATCCATCTCTTCACAGGCGTGTTCTGGGGCATATACTTCCTGATCGTGGGTTCAGCTGCCCTCATCATATCCATTACCAACATGAGGATTTCGCTGTTCCGTGTTGCGGTGGGGATCTTCCTTGTATATGTTGGCCTGGTCACGATGTTTGGTGGGCAGTTCGATGTTGACCCGCGTGCGGTCTTGATGGCCAGGGTGACTGCACATCTGAACCGGTCCGGTGAACACAGCGTGGTGTTCGGTGAGGGCATATTCACGATCGACGAGCCCCGGGACGGGGAAAGACTCAGGTTCGAGTTCAGTTCTGTTTTTGCCTCGACCACGATCCGGATTCCCCGGGACGTGCCAGTGAAGGTCAGCGCGAGTTCGGTCTTCGGCAGCGTCACGACACCAGATGGCAGGTCCTCGAGCTTTGGCGAGCACACTTACACCTCGCCCGGATACAGCGACGATGGGGAGTCCATATACATTGCAGCGAGTGCGGTCTTTGGATCAGTGAACGTGATTCGCCGGTGAGGTGCACCTCTGACCGACAAATGAGAAACCCATACGGGCGGTGGTGTCATTGCCCGCGGTGCGGTTCTGTCCCACCTGGCTGACTCCGCCCCGCTCTTCGCCGGGCATCGTGAGTATGTGACCTCCCTCTGCCTGCATGGATCCGTACCGTTGACTGATCTGCGCCCCGGGGGAGCCGTGCCTCCCTTGCCGGTGTCAACAGTTCTGGCGGAGGACCAGGCGCAGAGCCAGCCAGGTCCTTGCTCCCCACAGGTGGCGGGGGAGGAAGGAATTCTCCCCGTCACTCCCTCTCATGCTTCACCAGATCGGACTCTCGACGGACGCCTGTCCCCGTCAGGTTTGCTCACTGACTGACCCGCTGTGCACCTACAGGATCACTGTTGATGACGGAGCGCCTCCACCGGTTCCAGCTGGGCAGCGCAGTAGGCGGGGTATGCTCCGAAGAGCACTCCGATGCCCACTGC
>PWUC01000019.1 GCA_003562655.1 Clostridia bacterium | reverse complement strand
TCTCACCCGTGATAAAAACACCGAAGCCGTGTTCACCCTGGCTTACGCCGGAATCCTGTATCCCGGGAGAACTCCGGCTCCCCTGCTGCGGGCCCTTCACGGAGCGGTGGAGGCGGGACACATCTCCCGGGACGCGATATGCCTGCAGTTCGCCGGGGTCTTCGGTTATCCCGGCCGCGATGATCACGCCCGCCTGGTGCGTGAACTCGGTCTCGATGACGTGGTGGAGGTACTGGGTCCCCTGCCCCATCGAAGGGCCCTCTCCCTGATGGCAGGAGCCGATGCCCTCATGATGATCGGCGACACCGCGCCGACGGCGGGAGAATACATACCGGGCAAGATCTACGAGTACATGGCCCTGGGAAAACCGGTGGTGGGCACCCTGGTGCCGGGGGAGGCCCGCGATATCCTGGAGTCCACCGGGGAGTCTCACCTGGCGGACCCCGATGATGTATCTCTCCTGGGCGAACACCTGGTGCAGCTGTACCGGCGGTGGAAAGCGGGCGAACTCGGCGGCGCCCACCGGGAGCTGCCCCGTATCTACCAACGGGAGCAGCAGGCCGGACAGCTGGCCCATCTTCTCGATCGGCTCACCGACGGTGGTTTCTGACCCGGGGGCATCAGACCTCCAGGAGGGGAGACTATCCCCATGATCAGGCGATTCAGCGATCTCACCCAAGAGCAGCGCAGGGACCTGTTCGAGCTGGCGTCCTCGGTCAACCCACAACCCCCCTTCGCTGACCAGGGCGGCATGTCTGCGAAGTACGGTTCCGAGTACTACGACGACGGTGACAGCTACTTCACCCTGTGCGACGGCGGCCGGATCGCGGGCGCCCTGGGCGTCATCACCCGCGAGATCCCCGAGCGTGGTGAGGCCTTCGTCAGCGGGGTGTATGTACCCGAGGGAAGCGAGGATGTCCTGGGGCTCCTCCTGGCCAAGGTGCTCCTGCACCTGCTTCCCCTCACCGTCAGGGAACTCAAGCTTGGGATCTCGGGTACAGATGAGCACCTGCACGGTCCCCTCGAGGAACTGGGTTTCGAGGAGACATACACCACCATACAGCTGCTGCACCGCCGCAGCGCCCGGCTCCCGGTGCCGGACCCCGGCTTTCACATGCTGCCCCTGCAGGAGGATGTCGCCGATGAATACCGGAGGGTGCACAACGCTGCCTTCGCCGGTTCACCCAACGGAGCGACCCTCAGCAGGGCTGGTGTGAGGAAGCTGATGAAACCTGACATCGCCGCCGGGCTGTACATGGGAGACAGTGAGGCCCTCGGTGTCTATGACATCCGCACCGAGGGAGACACAGGGTGGATAGTGAGCCTGGCCGTCCACCCGGACCACCAGGGGCACGGCTTCGGAGGAGACCTCCTCGTCCGACTGGTCCGGCGCCTGTACCGCGCCGACTGCACACAGGTCAGGTTGAACGTGGTGAGCAGCAACGAACAAGCCCTCAACCTCTACACTGCACGGGGTTTTAGGAGGGAGAAGATCTTGAGTAGGTGGTTCCGGGTGGGCGTGGACTCGCCCGTCCCCTGAGGATTCACTCTTCCCTCAGGTACCGCTCGATCCGCCGGACATCCACGGGTTCTACCGCGGGGTCACCGAACCGGTAGAAGCGGAAGAACACTTCCTGGCCCAGGATCCCCATGCCCACAAGTCCCATTTGAAAATCCACGGTGAACTGCATGATGCGCCCCTGCTCCCTTTCGATCCACAGCCTGAAGAATGCTTCAGAATCCCCGAGCAGCTCTGCCCGACCCGCAGAGACACCCGATAGGACCTCCGGGTCCAGGCGGCCCTCATAAACCAGGCACATCACCCCCAGCACTGGCTCAGCTCCTGCGGCAGCAACATCCCGCGCCGAGGCGAAGAGATCCTCGAAGGCGAAAAAGGGGTCGTAGGTCTCGGCTGTCGTCCCCGCCCGCCGCCAGTTGTCCCCCTCCTCTACGAACAGCTCCCCCTCCCAGCGGGCGACTCGGAGGGGATTGCCAACCACCCGCACGTTCGCTATGTAGCCGCCGGGAGCGTACACCGTGCCGTCGAACATGCTGTTGACCTGGCGCTTTCCGACGAAGCTGGCGATCCAGCCCGTATACCAGAACCTGTCCTCTCCCCGGGTGGCCTCAACGGCCGCGGAGACGATGTCACCGAAGTAATCGGCAGCTACGGGCTCCGTCTCCCGCACGGCCGGGACCTCCCCCTGAGGCACAGGGGCGGACGGGTAGGTGTAACCACAGCCCCCCGCTGCTGCCAGCAGGGTCAGTATGATTATGACGGTGGTGAGCCTAGAACCCACGGCCACGCCTCCTCTCCAGGACGAGGAGCAGGACCAGTGCCGCCGTGAGGGCCCACAGGGCACCGATCACGGGCAGCCCGTGGGGTACCAACACCCAGAACTCGTGTTCTCCGTACCTGCTGCCCACCAGGGCCGTACGCCCATCACCGAAGACATCCCCCGTGCGTACGTCCACCAGGGTGACCATGGTGCGCCAGGAGGCGGTGAGTCCCGCCCCGGTGAGGTGGTAC
>PWUC01000009.1 GCA_003562655.1 Clostridia bacterium | reverse complement strand
GCAAGATTCCGAGAGCCTTGGCGACACCCCAGTCGCATCCGGGATCGGCAATCGGTAGGTCAACCAAGAGCCAGAAAAGCCGTTTATACTACGACTCAGGCAAGGTCGAAACGATCTGCGTTCATCACCTTGTTCCAGGCTGACACGAAGTCATGCAAGAACTTATCCTGAGAGCCCTCACATGCATAGACTTCCGCGATGGCCCGGAGTTGGGAGTTTGAACCGAAGACGAGATCAACACGGGTGCCGGTCCACTTGAGTTCACCCGTCGCACGATCACGACCCTCGAACACGTCCTCATCTTCAGATGTCGCCTTCCACGTCGTGCTCATGTCGAGGAGGTTCACGAAGAAGTCATTTGTGAGCGTTTCCGGCCTCTTGGTGAAGACGCCGTGCTGGGAATCTCCCCAATTGGTATTCAAGACGCGCATGCCGCCGAGCAGAACTGTCATTTCAGGAGCGGTCAATGTCAATAGCTGTGCGCGATCAACCAAAAGCTCCTCAGCCGACACGGAAAATTTGGCCTTCTCGTAGTTGCGGAACCCATCTGCAGCCGGCTCGAGCATCGAGAATGAGTTAACATCGGTCTGCTCCTGAGATGCATCCGTGCGTCCCGGAGCAAAGGGAACGCACACATTGTTACCGGCTCTCTTCGCCGCCTGCTCTATGCCCGTACACCCACCAAGGATGATCAAGTCGGCTAGAGAAACCCTCTTCTGGCCTGACTGTGCATCGTTGAACTCCTCTTGAATTCCCTCGAGGACCTGCAGCACATCCTTCAGTTGAGTGGGCTGGTTGACTTCCCAGTCCTTCTGCGGTGCGAGTCGGATACGCGCTCCGTTTGCCCCGCCACGCTTATCCGAGCCGCGGAACGTGGACGCCGATGCCCAGGCTGTCGAGACGAGCTGGGAGACGGACAGGCCGGAAGCCGTGATTCTGGCCTTGAGATCCCCGATATCCTGTTCATCAATCAACTCATGATCAACTGCGGGGACCGGGTCCTGCCAGATCAGTTCCTCCTCAGGAACCTCAGGACCGAGATAGCGTGAACGCGGACCCATATCACGGTGGGTCAGCTTGAACCATGCACGGGCGAAGGCGTCCGCGAACTCATCAGGGTTTTGCAGATAGCGCCGCGCGATCGGTTCGTAGATCGGGTCGTAGCGCAGGGAGAGGTCCGCCGTGGTCATCATCGGTCGGTGCTTCTTCGACGGGTCGTGCGCATCAATCACCATGTTCTCTTCGGCTACGTCCTTGGCCAGCCACTGATGTGCGCCGGCTGGGCTCTTGACCAGCTCCCACTCGTATTTGAACAGCACCTTTAGATAGCCCATGTCCCACTTGGTCGGGTTCGGCTTCCAGGCGCCCTCGATGCCGCTGCTGATCGTATCGCCGCCCTTGCCGCTTCCGAAGCTGCTCTTCCAGCCGAGGCCCTGCTGCTCGATGGGTGCGGCCTCAGGTTCCGGACCGACGTGGGCAGGATCCCCAGCACCATGACACTTGCCGAAGGTGTGCCCGCCGGCTACGAGCGCGACCGTCTCTTCATCGTTCATCGCCATACGCGCGAAGGTCTCTCGAACGTCAAGGCCGGAGGCGACCGGATCCGGGTTACCGTTAGGCCCTTCCGGGTTTACGTAGATCAGGCCCATCTGCACGGCGGCCAGCGGATTCTCGAGCTCCCTGTCGCCGGAGTAGCGCTGGTCGCCAAGCCACTCGTCCTCAGAGCCCCAATAGATGTCCTCTTCCGGCTCCCAGACATCCTCACGACCGCCGGCGAAGCCGAAGGTCGGCAAACCCATCGACTCGATGGCGCAGTTGCCGACGAGGATCATCAGGTCGGCCCAGGAGATCTTCCTGCCGTATTTCTGCTTGATCGGCCAGAGCAGACGGCGGGCCTTGTCGAGGTTCACGTTGTCGGGCCAGCTGTTGAGGGGTGCAAGGCGTTGGGTGCCGGACCCCGCGCCGCCGCGGCCGTCGCCCATGCGATACGTGCCTGCGCTATGCCAAGCCATCCGTATGAAGAGCGGCCCGTAGTGACCGTAATCGGCAGGCCACCACTCCTGCGAGTCGGTCATCAACGCGTATAGGTCCTTCTTCAGGGCTTCCAGGTCGAGCTTGTTGAATTCTTCAGCATAGTTGAACCCTGGGTTCATCGGATCACTCAAGTCAGAATTCTGATGAAGCATCCTGAGGTTCAACTGGTTGGGCCACCAGTCCCTGGTAGAAGTGCCATCGGGTGCAGTGGCATCTCTCTTTCTGCCTGTTACTGGGCACTGCCCTTTATTATCCATCAGATTGCCTCCCTTTTCTTCATTGTTGGTCTCCTTGGCGTGCAGCCACCGCTCGCCTCGCGATCGAAATGGCCGACTTCTCGATAAGCAACACATCCTGTAGGCGATTGACCTGCGGGGCCCAGCAGTCATCGAATCTTGCCTGTCCACAACCGATGCGACCTCGCCTGCTATCTCATCAGCTCCACTAAGGTTTCGCGTCTGCTAGTGAATATCCTGCCGGAGGAGGAGACGCAATT
>PWUC01000051.1 GCA_003562655.1 Clostridia bacterium | reverse complement strand
GGTAAACCCAGACAATCCGGTTTTGAAGAAGAATCTTGGGAAAGGCAACATGAACGTGATCTTGAAGGATGGGGCCATTGAGATCCAAAAGGGAGGCTGGACATCAACGGTTGCCAATGTCGTTGAGATACCAATCACATTCGACGGTCAGGCCATGTTCAATGTTGAGAACGTACTGGCTGCTGTAGCAGCAACATCTGCATTGGGTTTGATCGATAAACAGATAAGAGCAGGCTTGGTGAGTTTCAGCCCCTCGATAGGTCAATCACCAGGAAGGATGAATATCATAGAGATGGACTATTTCAAAGCGATCATCGATTACGGACATAATATCGGTGCGATCAATGCAACCGGCGAATTCATTCAGGGCCTTGTGCCAGGCAGGAAGATAAGAATGGCAGCGGGGACGGGGAACCGCAGGGATGAAGACATAATTGAACTCGGGTTAGCTATCTCGAATTACTATGATCATGTTGTCGTTACCGACTCGGACCCTAGGGGTAGGAAACCCGGTATGACGGCTCAACTCGTGCGACAGGGATTGCTGAAGGGCGGTTTCACCCGCGATATGACAACAATGGTTCTCGATGAAAGGGAAGCCACCAAGACAGCTCTTGACATGGCTGGGCAGGGTGACCTGGTAGTGCTACAGGCAACAGATATTGATCAGGTCATTCGGGATGTCCTGGACTACAAGGAGAGAATTCTCCACACAGGAAGCTAAATGGACATCGATGCAATACCAGTTTTGGAAAGGCCTTCGGGACAGAGTTGTCCCCGTACGAGGTGATCGGCGAAGACTAGTCCCATGCGGTGCTGAACTTGCAGCTGCCCATTGCTTCACTGTACGTTTCGCACCCTATGTCGGTTATTGTGAGCATTTATCCATCTGCCAGATATTAGAGCAGTCAGGTATCCGGAAGTCGCGGTGAAGATGTCCTGCACTACAGCTCAAATAATCTGCACAGCTTTAGCTCACATAATCTGAGCATTAACACCTGCGGCACCCCGAGGAGCCTCAGGAGTCGTTCAGGGACAGGCATATTGTCAGGTAGCATTCTGGTTCCGTCTGCCATCTTGATCACCAGCATGTGATTGAGTAGTTCGAGAACTCGCTCACCAGTAGGGCGATCGCTCTTCACTTTCCCGACCAAGATGAGAGTCTCCGTTTCCGACTGCATTGCCTGTCGCACGCGCCGCTGCTGCAGTACGCTGCACACCAAAAGAGCAATGATGAGTATTCCTGCCCTATAGAATGGCACATGCGGGGGAGGAGAAACAGGTCTATTTCTGTCTCTGTCCCGAATTCCCTATGAAGTCCTCCTTTGTGAGCCCGTAGGCTATCGTATCCATGTAGCGCCCATCGGTATAGATGGACTGACGTCTGACTCCCTCCTGGACACAGCTCAGCTTTCTCAGCATCGCTTCTGAGCCCAGGTTTCCCTCAAGGATGAATCCCTCGTACTTGTTCAAACGGCGCTCGAAAAAGGCATAGCCAAGCAGGATGTGCATAGCAGCGGTTCCGTAGCCCCTGCACCGGAACTCCCTGCCGATCTGCATGCCAATGCTGAAGGTTCCGTTCTTCTCATCTATGGAATTCAGGTTCACGGCGCCTACAGTTGTGCCGTCCAGGGTCTCGATGGCAAACATCAATCTGCCCGTCGCGGGGTCAAAGTCGACCCACTGTTGATTTGCCTTCTGTACGGAGGCCTCCGATGCCGGCAGCTCAATTTCACATTGGAGCAGTCTGCGCGCGTGACTGTCAAACATGTTGACATACGCCAGCTCCCAATCGTCCTCCCGCATGGCCCGCAGGCGAACCAGATCATTCTGCCAGTAGTACCTGTCATAGTTGATACCGGTCACAGGATCTCCCCCTATCATTTCTGAGTAAAGCACCTGGTGTCTACCTGGGTCAATCATATATGCGAAGATGAGTCGGTCCCGATCTGGTGCAGGATGCAGCGAGGCTACGACTCAGACCGGGTCCACTGCTTCTCCCTACCCTTACCAGAGACATGTTACGGAGCAGTGGCATCCCAACACTACAAGATCAGCTGCCTGAGCCGCGATCCCTTCAGGCCGTGAGGTCTACCACCTACTCCCAGCGGAAGCAGCGCATCGAGAGCGCAGTCAGGCCGGCCAGCCACACCCCCAGGACGCTGAAGTTGACCCACAGAGGATGCAAGCCTGGTGCCCCCAGGAGAGTCTGTTGGAGGGAATCGCCGAGGTAGGTCAGCGGGATCACCGCAGCCACAGACTGCAGGAATGCGGGCAGCACCTCCAGGGGTATGAAGATCCCGGATAAAAACATCATGGGAAACATCACCATCTGACCCATGCCGACGACACCCTCGGTGGAGCGGGCGAGACTGGCCAGCAGAAAGCCGAGTGCGACAAATACGAACACGCCCAGAACGAAGGATGCAACCAGCAGGAGCCAACTGCCGGCGGCCGAAATACCGTAGGCGATCATGCCGAAACCGATGAGAAGAACAGCGGAGAGGATCCCCGTGGTGAAACGCCACCCGATCTGGGCGGCCAGAAGAGTGGAGCGTTTCAGGGGGGTGACCCCAATGCGGCGAAGGATCTGCTGCTCCCGCAGCTCAACCAGGGGAGGCGCTGTTCCGAAGACCCCAAGCCACAGCACGGACAGGGCCAGCATACCGGGGATGTAAAAGTGTGCCATGGGAATCCGGTGGGCCCCGATGGGCTGCTCCTGCAATACCAGCAGGGGCTGGATGTCCTGCAGGGCCAGATCGGCCTCCTGAATCATCTGACGGACCACGAGCAGGGCAGGCCCTGAGAGCTGTTCCTGCTGCGGATCGTAGTATATGGGCAGAGCAGCGGGCTGTCCGGCAGTTAGCTGGGACGAGAAATTCTCGGGCAGAACGAGGGCGGCCGCCAGCCTTCCCTGCTGAACAGCGCTGCGAACCTGTTCGTGCGTACCCCGCTGGACATCGACGACGCCCTCCAGCGCAGAGTCGGCAAGAGCTGCTGCAAACTCCTCGCCGGCTCGACCGATATCCTCCACCGCAAGGCCCACGGACAGAGAAACGCCGGGATCGTCGGCGAAGATCATCCCAAAGAAGATCGCCATTAGAAGAGGCAGGAACAGCGTGATGAACAGGGCCATGCGATCGCGCAAGAACTCGCGGGCTGTTGCCTTATACAGGGCGAAGAATGCTTGCATCGGTGGCATTCCCTTCTAGCTGCGAATGGTGCGGCCGGTGAGTCTGAGAAAGAGGTCCTCCAGCGTGGCACTGCGCACAGTGAAACGATCCAGTTCAAAGCCCTGCTCACGCGCTACATGAAGCAAGCCTGCGATGGTCTCCGGTATGTTCGTGCTGGAGAGGGCGATTTCGGCGTCTCTGTCCACGACACTGATGACGCCGGGCAGGGTCGCAAAGGATTCAACCGATACATCGATGGGCGCAGCGAACTCAACCGTCGACTCGTCGAAGTATTCTCGCAGCAGGTCAGCGGGTCGGCCGGAGACGATCATCCGTCCCTGGTCCATGATGCCCACGCGATCGCAGAGCTGTTGGGCCTCCTCCATGTAGTGGGTGGTCAGCAGAACCGCCCGTCCGCGCTGACGGAGTTCACCAATGATGTCCCAGACCCCGCGACGGGCCTGGGGGTCGAGACCGGTGGTCGGCTCGTCGAGAAAGATGATGTCAGGGTCATTGACCACGGCCAGGGCCAGGGTCAGGCGTTGTCGCTGCCCCCCCGAGAGAACTGCGCAGCGGGCATTGCGTTGATCCGAAAGCCCGACGAGTTCGACCAGCATCTCTGCCGGTTGTGCCTGAGGGAAAAAGGTTCCAAAGAGTTTCACGGTCTCCAGCACCGTCAGGTTGGGGAAAAGACCGGTGTTCTGGAGTTGAACGCCCATGCGCTCCTGGATACCGGTTGCTCCCGGTCTCATCCCCAGCAGTTCAATTTCTCCACTGTCGGGTTTTCTCAGGCCCTCCACGCACTCCACGGTTGTCGTCTTACCCGCCCCGTTGGGCCCCAGCAGCCCGAATATTTCTCCCGCCTCAACGGCAAACGAAAGTCCATCGACCGCAACCTGATCGCCGTACTGCTTACGCAGATCATTCACGACTATAGCAGGGTCATCCAACGCCATACTCCCCTCGGATGAGTAGTCCAGGCATCGCCGGCCTGCGGATCGGCTCCTGAGAGCAATTGATGTCCGGTCTGTCGTCTGCTCCATGCGAAAGAGCCGACACAAGGGCCGCCCTTGTCACGGTCTGGCTCATGGGGACGGTTGAGTCCGCCCCACAGTCCACTGACCGATTTTTCCTGTGCTGATGGATGTGCATGCCTGCAACATTCCCGCTGGATCGCAACCTCCTCTCAACGGGGCCAGGGGCATTTTCGCTTTCCTGCCTCATAATAGCAAATATCATGTTCATGGCCTCTGTCAATCCTGCATGGAGGCCCAAACGCGGATACTGCATGTGGGAGGGCAGTTCAGGTCTGGATTGTCCAGGCAGAGATGCGGGGGCCCATTTGTGCGGATCGGTGGACCCGCCCCCGGGAGCCTTTCGCTGGAGTCACAAGATTCAAACATCATGATCCTGCACCGACCGGAGTGCGGGGGACAGGGGGCTGCCCTCAATTCCATCGGGGCCTCAGCTGGACCCTGCATCCATGTTACGAGACGGTACCCCGTCGGGCAATGTCTTGTCTGCACAGAGAAGTGTTTCCCCGGCTCAGGAGTATGTCCCGATCAATGTGCGGAGGTATCACCTTTCGGACCATGACGAAGCCGTCACCCTCGTGGGTACTCCAGGTGCCGTCCTGCAGGTGTCACTCACCCCGGGGCACCTGATTGCCGGTGTGCACCCTCAAAGATCCCGGCGCTGCAGCACCAGACTGGCCCCCACAAACAGAAGCAACGCCAGTCCCAGCAGTATGTACAGGTCCGGGAAGAGACCCCGGTCGCCGCGCAGCAGCTCAAGCGGGCGGTAGTAGTGGAAGATGGAATAGGGTTTGACCGGCTCGGCGAGCTCCCAGAGATCTCCCACAAAATCCATCAGATAGAACACCAGGGTCAGAGAAATCGCCCAGCTGGAGGCACGTCCCGCCTCGGAGGATCCAGCCGAAAGCAGGTATGCCAGGCTGGCCATCACTGCCGCCAGGGCGAAAGCCATGAGGCCCGTCATGAACACGGCGCGAAGGCTGGGCGCCTCGGGCAGGCCCAGGGCCCAGAACCAAAAGCCCGTTCCCAGAGATGCGACGAGGCAGATGTCCGCCAGGCCGACGAGGGTGGTCATCCAGTGCACCAGCAGGATTCGCCAGCGGGGGATCGGGCGGGAAAAGAGAAGATCTCCCGTGCCCGACTGCACCTCGCCGGCCACCGAAGCTGTGCCCCTGGAGATGGCCAGGGCGGCCACAGCGATGAGAACAAACGGATGGCGCCATCCCAGAGCCACATAGGCCACGGGACTGGTCAGAAGAACACCTCCTCCACCCAGGAGGGAATCGACTACCCCCTCCAGCTGGTCGAGCAATGGCTCTATCAGCTCACCGCCCTCGAGGGCCTCGTAGGCCGCTATGACCACACCCTGGAATGCGGCCACCCCGAGACCGATGGCCAGGACCGGCCTGAGAAGGCACAGCAGGTGTCTCTGCACCAGGCCCCGACGTTCAAACATCCCCCTCACCGCGCTCCCGGTCACGCCCATAGTACTTGAGAAAGACCTGTTCCAGGCTGACGCGCCTGCACTGCATGTCCACCACCGGCAGATCCGCCAGTCTCCTGAGGACAGGGCGCAGGTCACCGGTCACCCGCAGTGTCATGCGGTTGCCCTTCTGGAGCTGAACAGCCACACCCGGGGCAGCGACATCAGCATGGTGCACGGGATCTGAAAACGTGACCGTGATCTCGTGAGGGCGCTCTTCGCCGGGGTCATCCAGCAGCTGTACGGACAGAAGTCGTCCGTCCTTTATGATTGCGGTCCGCTCGCAGCATCGCTCAACCTCCGAAAGATCGTGAGAGGACATGAAAACCGTCGTGCCCTCGCCTCGAGCCGCCTGCAGTACATGATGGAAGTTGCGTCTCATCAGGGGATCCAGAGCGAGAGTCGGTTCGTCCAGGATGAGCAGGCGGGGCCTGTGCTGAAGAGCCTGCACCAGACCCAGCTTCTGTTTCATGCCCGTCGAATACTCCCTCACACGCCGGCGCAGATCCCGCCCCGTCAGCTCCAGCGCATCCAGGGCCCGGTTCCGCCAGACAGCCCCGCGTCGGTGAAAGCTGGCATACAGGTCGAGAAGGTCCTCTCCTATCATGTCCTCATAGAGCCTCAGCTCGCCGGGCAGATAGCCGATGCTTTGAAGAACCTCCCGTGTCGGGGCGACAGCATCACTGTCGAAGATCTTCGCCGTCCCCGCCGACGGGAAAATCAGGCCCAGCAGCAGCCGTATGGTGGTGGTCTTGCCGGCGCCGTTGGCACCCAGGAAACCGAAGATGCTGCCCTCGGGAACCGAAAAGGTCAGCGAGTCGACTCCCACCACCCTTCCATACCGCTTCGTCAGCTGGGACACTTCCACTGCGTTCAACGACCATCACTCCAACCAGTCATTTCTCAGCACCACACCAGGATCCTGCAAAGACCTTCCGCCTTCGGGCCTGATCCGCGAGTTCAGTCGCTCAGGGTGCAAACCCTGATGAGTATATTCGCCGCCGACCTCCCATAATCCCGCCGGCAATCGGGACGGGAACACCGGAGCAGCAGCATCACATCGGTTCGCTGTCGAATCCCTTCGAGCGTTAACTGCAGGGACATCCAGATCGGGGGCAGGTCAGAAAGCAGTTGTGCCCTGGAGCCTCAGTCCTGGTCAGAACAGGCTGACCTGCCGTGGCCCCCGGTCGCCTCGCGGTTCGCCCTGCACCGGAGGCAGCTTCATCGTCCTTTCCCCGAGGAGTTCTTCAACGGTCACGATCTGGATGCGGGGATAGCTGCCGCCCCCGACCAGGCCGGGATCACAGAACCCGGCTGACTCTGCCACCTCAACTGCGCGCTGTTCGGGCCTACTGAGGCTGATGATCACGCCGATCTGGGCATCCTTCCGACCGAGGACATCCTCAAGATCGCTGACCTGTTCGGCAGTGACGGATTCACCGGTGGCCCGCACGATGATGCGCCCGGGGCCTGCCACACCCGGGCTCCGGAAGGAGAGCAGACCATCCAGAGCGGAGCATCTTCGACCGGTCGGTCTGGCCTCAACCAGGCCCAGGGCCCACAGCTCAAACTGCTCCGGGTCGTGCTCGGCCAGGGCCCTTGCACTCGCAGAATCATCAGGGGTGCCCTTCAGCTGATACGGACCGAGATCCGCCCCGAAGGCGGTCGCCAGGCGGTTGCGCGTGAGGGTTATGGCCAGATGGGCTGCGTCCACACCGATCCACCTGCGATTCATCCTCTCTGCTGCGACCAGCGCCGTTCCACATCCACAGAAGGGATCCAGCACGAGATCACCCGGTCTGCTGTCAGCCCTGATGATGCGTTCCAGGAGGGCTTCCGGTTTTTGCGTAGGATACCCCGTCTTCTCTCGGGAGCCCGCGGCCAGACCCAGAGAGGCGATGTCATCCCACACATCGGCCAGCTTCTTCCTTCTCACCACGAGTCCCGCTTCATTTTGCTGCAGGAAGTATTTCACCCGGCGCCTGCCGGTACGGGTCCTGCGTATCCGTCCCAGCTCTTCCAGTTGGATCAGGCTCTGTTCCGTGTAGTCCCCCGTCGGTGTATCGTAATACCATCTGCCCTCTTCATCCTGCCGGTATCGGTTCTTTCTGGCCTCCGCCTCTGTCATGGGCGTCTCGATGTACAGTCCTTCCTCGCTCACCTCAACCCGGTCCGGATCCGGTGCATACCGGAGGATGACGTCGTGCCTGGTGGCAAACCGGATGGGGCTGGGGGACTGGGGCCCCTCGTACTTCCAGATGATCTCGTTCAGAAACCCTTCCTGTCCGAAGACTGCATCCAGGACCACCCTGAGATAGTGACTGGCCGTCGGATCACAATGCAGGTACAGGGTCCCCGTCGGCTTGAGGACCCGATGCATCTCAATGAGGCGGGCGGTCATCATCACGAGATATGCCAGCATGTCGCCCGGGCCGAGAAGCCGGCGGAGCGCCTCGGTCAGCTCAACCACCGGTTCTGTCCCCCGGCAGACCAGGTAGCGGTAGTCCCTTTCGGCTCCCGGATCCCATTTCCACCTGTCGTCAAAGGCCTCGATCTGTGTGCCGGCGGTTGCATCCTCTGGCTCCAGTAGGACCCTGTACGTCGTCTGCGAGTTGAAGGGGGGATCAAGATAGATCAGGTCAACGGATCCTGAGCGGACATGCTCGCGCAGGATGCGCAGGTTGTCGCCGACGTACAGCTGGTCCTGCCAGTTGTCATGCATGAATGAGCACCTCGAATCGGGCAGGGGGTCTTCACACCGCCTCTTTTCACTGATCGCGACATCGGTATAATCCTACCACACCGTGCCCTGGCAGAAGAACCGGGCATAGAGGCATCAGCCCCGACCGGAGCACCCCGATTGACAGGAACCGGGAGTGCCTGGTAGACTTTACCATATTGGAAACGGGACTTGTCCCCAGGGCCGGTCTCGCAACCATCCATTCTGCGGGGGGGAATCGATGAGGGTTACCATCGAGATGATTGAGGCGGCGGTGAAGAACATAGAAGCGAGCTCACGGGGTATCGTGGGCCTGGACTCACAGGAAGTGAGATCCATTGCCAGTGAGGCCGTGCTCAGGCTGAGGGAAACCTATGATCCATCCAGGGGGAGGTTTGAGGACTTCGCCTTTCATTGCGTCAGGCGCACCCTCTGGCGACAGGCCCGACGGTCTCGAAGGGAGGTGCCGGTTGACCCCACTGATGCAGGCATCGATCGGCAGGCGGCCGCGGACTCAGGGGTGGATGCCGGCCTCAGTGAGGTTGATGCGAGGATGCTGTGGAACCACATGGTCCGACAGGTCCCCCTCACCGACAGAGAGCGAGAGGCGCTGCGGGCGCTGAGGACGTGGATATGGGATCATGACAGGTCCGAATGGGATGCAATACCGTACCATCTTCGCTCCCGCTTGAGGAAGAAACTGCGACAGTACGTCAGATCCCTCACCTGACAGGTGGGATGGTTGAGATGAATTCCTGCCCATATCTTGCGGTCGGTCACGGCCTGGTCGGCGCGGCCCGACAGTTTCAGGCACCATCGGATCCCCTGGATGGTCTGCTGTCCCTGGTTGCGATGCTCCCTCTTGCAGACTGGAGACTGGCATTTCTGCTGGCCGCCCTGGCAATGGCCAGTGTGATGGATCTGAGGTCCATCAGAATTTCCGAGGGGGTATACCTGTTCGCCCTGACAGGCTGGATTCGCTTTGGGGGGCCTGTGGGACGGCTGGGTGGCGTGACCGGTATGGTGGGCGCCGTGTCACTGGGGCTCGGATTGCGGCTGTATTCGCATCACAGATTGGGCCGCGAGGGGTTCAGTGAGGCGGATGTGTTCAGCGGTGGCCTGGTCGGTCTGTACCTGGGGCTCGGGGGCTACCTGTCTGCGCTGACCTACGGGGTGTGGATCCTGACCGCACTCTGGAAGACGGGTTTGAACCGGCGCGCCAGGGGATCTGGGGCCATCGTCTTTTTACCCGCCCTCACCGCAGGAGCAGTTCTGGCATCGCAAATCCCGGTGTCAATCCTGATCCGCACCGCTGCCGAAATGTTCTCTGCAAGATTATGACTGGTAACTGCCTATTTATGGGTGCAGGCAGGCGATAATTGGAGGTGAGGGCGAAGATGGGAAGATGCAGTAGGTGCGATGGCTTCAGCCTCGTGGAGCTGTTGGTGACCGTTGCGATCATGGGGGTTCTCGCCTCTGTGG
>PWUC01000014.1 GCA_003562655.1 Clostridia bacterium | reverse complement strand
GTGTGAGCTTTGGGTCTGGCTCCGGCATTTCTGATACTGCCTGCGCATGGTTCGCAGGTACTCTTTTCGACCAGCATGGACATTCGCAATGATCTCCCGTCGGAAAGATTTGCCCGTGAATTAGCCGGGGACCTCTGGGTAAGATTTCAGTGGGTGACTGCGGACCTTTGACGTGTGCATCGGGCTTGTGGTATACTTCGCCCGGTGAATTGAGCAAGTGTTTCTTGAACACAAGCAGGAGCTATCCGCTCCTCGCCTGCCGGCGCACCACAGGCGTGCTGCTTGCAGGCCGAGCAATATTTCTGCCCGGTCCCCGGAGGGAGTGGGCAAGTGGGCGGATGAGATGTGTTCATCCGCTTCATCATTTCTAGGGGGTGAATGGAGATAAATCACGAGCTTCGCGTGAACGAGCAGGTTCGCGCCAGGAGAGTCCGTCTCATTGACAAGGATGGAAATCAGCTGGGCATCGTTCCCCTGTCTCAGGCGATTGATGCAGCGTATGAGCAGAGTCTTGACCTGGTCGAGGTCGCCGCCTCGGCCGATCCTCCAGTCTGTCGCATTATGGACTATGGAAAGTATAAGTATGAGCAGGCGAAGAGCAGGCGGGAGGCACGAAAGCGCCAGAAGACCGTCCAGGTCAAGGAAGTGAAGATGCGCCCCAATATTGAGGACCACGATTTCATGGTGAAGACACGAAACGCAAGGAGATTTCTGGACGGTGGCGACAAGGTGAAGGCCACCATAATGTTTCGGGGGCGCGAGATTGTTCACTCAAACCTCGGACGAGAGCTGCTGAAGCGAATGCGGGAGGAGCTGAAGGAGTTGGCTGTTATCGAGAGGATGCCGACTCTGGAAGGTCATAATATGGTCATGGTCCTTTCTCCCAAGCGAAACCAGGAAGGTTGAGAACATGCCGAAGATGAGAACGCGTAAGGCTGCTGCAAAGAGGTTCAAAAAGACAGCCAAGGGACGGTATAAGAGGGCTCAGTCCGGAAACGATCATCTTCGGACAAAAAAGAGCAGCGCGAGGCGTCGTCGTCTGAGACGCGCCACCTTGGTGTCCCCGACCGATGAGAAGCGTCTGAAGAGGATTCTGGGTTGAGATAGCCTGTCAGCAGGAGGTAGAGTGCGATGCCACGAGTAAAGCGTGCGGTGAGCAAACGAAGACGGCATAAGAAGATCATGCGCCTGGCCAGGGGATACCGTGGTGCCGGGAGCAGGACCTTTCATGTTGCCAATGAACGGGTGCTGAAGGCTCTCTGGTATTCCTACCGGGACCGTAAGCGGAGGAAGCGGGATTTTCGGCGCCTGTGGATCACAAGGATTAACGCCGCTGCCCGTCAGCACGGCCTGTCCTACAGCAAGTTCATGTACGGGCTGAAGAACGCCGGTGTTGAGGTGAACAGAAAGATGCTGGCGGATATGGCAGTTAACGATGACATGACCTTTCAGTCTCTGGTCCGGGAGGCCCAGGCGAACCTCGATGACTGAACCGGTCCGCGCTGATCCATTTTCGGTTGCTGGTGCGATACGCAGTGGACAGAATGAGCGCATCAAACGGGTCAAGAAATTGGCCAGGAAGAAATACCGAAAGAGTGAGGGCCAGGTATTGGTGGAGGGTGTCAGAACTCTAACGTCCGCTCTGGCGGCGGAACTGGAGTTCGACGCCCTCCTTTGCACTGAGGCCTTTCTACGGGATCCTGCCCACCGCGACCTGTTGAGGCGAGCGGCGAGCCTGGGTGGGAGGGTATTTTCCGTCAGCGACGGGGTCATGGACAGCGTGGCGACCGTGGCCACCTCTCAGGGAGTTGTGGGAGTGGTCAACCGGCCCATGTGGACTGTCGACGAGGTCATCGGCTCCGCTGAGAGGATGGCCGGCGGTGGCCGACGGGCACTTCTGGTGTGGTTTGACCGGCTCTCCGATCCAGGCAACCTCGGCACCATAATCCGCACGGCCCACGGTCTGGGCGCCGCAGGGTATTTCTCATCGCCCGATACCGTTGAGGTGTTCAATCCCCGTTCGATCCGGGCTGCGGCGGGATCATCTTTTTTCCTTCCCGGCGCGGAGGACGTCTGCCCCGAGTCGGTGTTGACCCGCGTCATTTCCTGCGGTTACCGGGTGCTGATGACAGCCCCCCGGGGCGGAATCCCGCTGGATGACCTGGACCTTTCCGCGAGAATCCTCCTCCTGGTGGGAGAAGAGGCAGAGGGAGTTTCGGCTGACGCGGCGGCCAGGGCCGATGTGACTGTCACCATACCGATGACTGCAGAGGCGGAATCCCTCAATGTGGCGGCCGCCGCAGCGATCATCCTGCACCGTCTCAGCCCGCTCGCTGAGGGACGGGCGGATCCGAAGGGGAGCGAGCGCTGACGGATCCCCTCCGGGAGCACGTCAGTGACCACTCCCGCAGCCGCACCAGCTCAGGATCAGGGCGGCCAGGACGCGGCTGCAGTCGAAGACGCTTTCCAGCTCCACGCTTTCGTCTATGCCGTGATTGTTTCTGCCCGTGGGCCCGTAGCACACGCCAACGGAGTCGAACATGTGGGCGAAGCGGGAATCCACTCCGGAGGTGCGGGCATATAGGGGCACGGTGCGTCCCAGTACCGCCTCTGCCGTAGTCTGCATGTGCCTGATGAAGGGATGATCCTCATCCTCCACCCAGGGGTCGGCCTTCCAGCCAAACCACTCGACCTCCGGTGGGTGGCCTCTCAGCCACCGGCTGTCTCCCGCCGCGCTGCGAACCGTTTCCTCCACCAGATTCATGATGTCTCCGCGGGTCTCACCGGGAAGGAACCCGATTCTTGCCTCCACCTCAGCCCATCCAGACACGGTCGAAGGCCAGTCGCCCGCGCGGTAGGTGCCGATGCTGAGGTGGCAGGAACGTCCCATGGACCCTTCCTCGAAGAAGGGGTCTCTCACCTCGCGCCCGCGCCTGCGGTCAAGCTCGAAGAGGGCGGAGACGACCGGTGCCATCTCGGCTATGGCATTGACGCCAAGATGCGCGTTGCCTGCGTGGGCAGTCCGACCGGTGACCCGGACGCGGAAGTAAAGGATGCCCCCGTTGCCTGTGCGGATGCGGTGACCGCTTGGCTCGACGGCCACAAAGGCGTCGGCGGTGTGGCCGCGAAGAAAACAGGCCAGTGCGCCCCCTCCGCCGCCAGCCTCCTCCTCTATTACGCTTTGAAGGGTGACGGTGCCCGCGGGGCGATGACCTGTCTTCAGAACGGCGCGAAGGGCTGCCCAGGCAGCCACCAGACCGGATTTCATGTCGCTGGTCCCTCGACCGTACATCAGACCGTCCTCCACCTGAGCCCCCCAGGGAGGACGGCTCCACTGGTCCTCGGGTTCGGCAGATACGACGTCGATGTGCCCGTTCAGTATCAGGGAGGGGCGAGCCCCGTCACCGGGCAGAGTGCCCACCACATTGGGCCGTCCGCGATACCGCGTCTGGGGGGGCAGTTCCTCCCACCCGCAGTAGGCGGGATGACAGTAGAGAGCTTCCACTTCACTGGCTTCGAAGACGTCCAGGTCCAGTCCCAGTTCCGCGTAAAGATCCTGAACGATCTTTTGGGCTGGCCCCTCATGTCCCACCACACTCGGTGTCCTTGCCAATTCGGTCAGGGTTTTCAGGATCAGATCCCGATCCTCATCCAGCTGTTCAAAGACTCTCTGCAGCACTTGCTCCGGAACCTGCACCGTTGTTCACCTCCGGCTGATCAGCTCACCCGCATGTGGCTGTGTATTGTTCTTTGGCCACGGGCGGGGCCATACCTTCAAGGGACTCCAGATTTCGGGTGCATCCCGGAGGCCGATGATTCTGCTCCCGTCAATGAATAACGGCCAGACCGCCGATCGCACAGTACCCGGGGCGAGGACACGGGGCTGATCTTTTCAAGGTAGGCCGCAATGCTGGACATGGCTCTCACAGGTCTCAGCACAGGTGTTGTTGATGCTGTGGTGCGTCCGGCCTTCGCTCCGGGGCTCCGGCTCTGTCCTCTGCAGCGGAAGGTCGGCCGGAGTCATAGCCAGCCGGGTCCAGTCTCTCGAGACGTCCGCGCGCCGGCAGACCTGCAGGCGTCGGGTATTCTGCAGCTCGTGCGCTTCGAAGCAACCCGTGGATGTTGGGGAGCCAGCACAGCCACTCCGAGGAGGGACTCGCACCTGCTTTCGTGTGTGCCCGGGCCGTCGATCCTGCTGACCTCTGCCTCAGCACGTGGAGGAACTATCCACCTCATACTCCGTCAGTACCGGTGAGGTGGTTGACAATGCGATGTCTCCTGATCCTCGGCCATGCGGTGATCGCCGCACTGCTGATCCTCCCGGCGACGGCCGGAGCGCGGCTGGTGGTGAGCTGCCCTCATCTTGTGCTCAGCAGTTCCGATCTGGTCGCTGTAGCGACGGTGACATCGGAACAGCTGCGCCAGGACGTCCGGCAGTACACGGTCATGATCAGTCAGGTGCTGAGGGGTGACGCTGCGGCTGGGGACTCGCTGATGGTCCTGGTGAGACCGTATCGGCCCCTGACGGAGCCCCCGACGGCACTGCCCGAGGTCGGCAGTGAGATCTTTGTTGCCCTGGCTTCTGACGAGGCGCGCTGGAGATTGTCATCCCAACTGAATGCCGTTGGACTGGTCATTGACAGGGGGGTGGCGACCATCCATGCGGGCGCCAGCGTCGGAGTTGAAGGCGAAAAGTGGCAGCCCGAGGATTATGTGATGGCGTATGATGCTTTCTACCGCGAGATCAGGAACGAGCGCAGACAGCGCCCTTCTGCCGCGAAGCCAGCTCTGACGACTTGAGATTCGAGATGGAACAGCGGTGTGCATCCCGCAGGAGGAGCGGAGGCGAGAGAGATGAAGGCAGCCCATCGAAATCGAGTGGTCCTGCTGAGTGGTTGGCTGGTCGTGGCTCTCCTGCTGGGCAGCCTCACCCTGGGCTGGGGCGGAGAGCGGGCTGAATGGGTCGCATACCGGCTCGGCCTCAGGAGCTGGACCGGGGAGCATGTATCTGCCCGTCACGGAGATGAACCGGGACAGGTCAGCCTCAGCTACACGCGGGTGTTCGGTCCGCACTATACAGCGTTTTTTGTGTATGTGACATTGGTGGCGATGCTGGCTCACAGCCTCGGCTCCGGCGGTTCTCGAGCGTGGACTCTCTTTTTAGTGTTCGCCCTGGCCGTCTGCCTGCTGGCGTTCGGGGAGCTGCAGGTCTCGGGTCTTTTGGATGCCATTGGCCTCAAACAGGGTGGGGAGCCTCCGGAGCTGATGTATTATTTGGAAGAGGAATGGATGATCCGGGGCATCTCCGGATCGCTCAGCCTGTGGTATGAGCCAAATCTGTGGGGTCTGGCCCTCTATCTGGCTGGAGGCCTGGCCCTGACTGCTGCTGTACAGAGGCGAGCCGCCGGAGATACCGGCTACCCGGGCCCAGGCCCCCGGGTGCGATGACGGAAGCGGGAGTCCTGGCTTTGTGCACCACTTTTTGCCCCCCTGCCCCACCCGGGGACCCGGCCGCCCCCAACTGCTCACGATGACAGCATCCAGGTGGCGCCCCCTCGTCCCCCGTGAGTTTTTGCTGCCGGAGTTCTCTGACCATCTAACCCTACGTGGGATGCTCGGGTGTTCCCCTCATCCGCGACAGCGCAGCCCCGGGAGACACGGTCAGAGGTGCAGTCAGTTGCCAGAGGGGGCGTCCTCCCATATCATTATTTCTTGAGAGTTCCAGGTTGGCCGGGGTCTTTTCAGCGTCGGCCTCAATGTACAGGCGCGTATATGGCTGGATGTGAGTGGAGCTGTCTATGAACAGGATGAACTCGCGCATCTTTCTATTTGGCCTGGTCACGAGTCTTTACTGGTTTTCTCTTTACGCGTATGTCCCCACCCTTCCGGGCTATGCTGAATCCCTCGGTGCCACCCACGGGATGGTGGGGTTGATTCTTGGCTCCTACGGTTTCACCCAGATGCTGCTGAGAATCCCCCTGGGCATCCTGTCTGACACCATCAACAGGCGGAAGCCCTTTGTCGTCGCCGGGCTGGTTATCGCGGTGATCAGTGCGGTGGGAATGAGGTTCCTTCCCAGTCCCGGCTGGCTGCTTGCCCTGCGGGCTCTGACTGGAGCGGCGGCGGCCACCTGGGTCACCTATGCAGTTCTTTTCTCCAGCTACTTTCCGGGGGAGGATGCGCCCAGGGCCATCGGCTACATCAGTGCCTTCAATGCGGTGGGTCAGATGGCCGCAATGATGCTGGGAGGTATTGCAGCCCACAATTTCGGGCGAGAGGCTCCCTTTGTGGTGGCAGGTGCGGGAGGGATTGCCGGCCTGGTGTTGTCCCTGGGGGTGGTGGAGAAGCGGGTTGAAAGGGAACCCGTCCCCATGTCCGAGTTCACGGCAGTGGGCGGGGATAAGGGCCTCCTTTTCGTGTCGTCCCTGGCCGTCCTGCTGCAGCTGATCACCTTTGCCACCGTCTACGGCTTCACTCCCATCGCTGCGGAGGGCATCGGGGCGGGCGATTTTGAGCTGGGACTTCTGACCACCCTCTCCACCCTGCCGCGGATCGTTGCCGCCGCCCTGAGCGGAGCTGTGTTCGCCAGGCTCTGGGGTGAGAGGAAGACCATCAGCTGGGGTTTCGTGGTCCTCGCCCTGTCCTGCATGGTGATCCCCCTGATCCGGGCCCTGCCGCTGCTGTACGTGACGCAGATCGCTGGGGGATTCGCCAGTGGGTTGGTCTTTCCCCTGTTGATGGGGCTCAGCATAAAGACCGTCGTCGACGGCAAGAGAGCCACGGCCATGGGCTTTTTCCAGGCCATTTACGGTGTGGGCATGTTTGCCGGTCCAGTCTTCGTGGGGTATGTCAGTGATGCGCTCAGCCTCACATGGGGGTTCTGGATGGTCGGGCTGGTGGGAATTGCGGGCGCCCTGACAGCCTGGTGCCTGTGGGAGAGGGCTTTTGCCGGTTCAGAGGATGTTTGCTTCGAGACCACCCCGCCGTCCTTGAGGTAAGACATCAACACCTCGCCGGCCGGAGGTGTTGATGATCGCATATCGCGGTTTGTGTGAAGCCGTCTACGCGTCGGCCGTCAGCCCCGCCGTGATCTGGAGAAAGCGGTCGATTGATTTCGGTGAGGTGTAGTGGGCGGCAGAGAGCCTCACGATGCCCCCCTCGGCGACTCTCAGTCCCTCCAGTTGACGCCTCGACATCACGGATTGGCGAGCCTGCACGACCACGCCCTGGTCCATGTAGATGCGGGCTGCCTCCCGGGTCTGCATCCCGCGAATGTTCAGCGGCACCACGCAGGTTCTGTCCGTCAGGGGCCCCTCCAGGCCGTAGAGGGTCACGCCAGTGATGTCCCTCAGGCCCGCAGACTCGGGCGAACCGTTTACCGCCCTGTTCAGCAGACCCGTCATATTTGATTCAATGGCGGACATGGCGGCCGTGACCCGGTTCCGTCTCGAATCCGATGGGGTGAAGTGGCTGCCCAGCCAGCTGAAGTAGTCAACGGTAGCGGACCACGCGGCGTAGTTGATGTGGTCTGCACTGCCCAGGTGCCAGTCGTCCTCGGCCTTTTTCAGGATCCGGTCATGGGGGATGCGCGAGAACCGCTCCGACAGGACCGCGAAGGCGATTCCCTTCTTGCAGTAGGTCTTGTAGGGGGCGATCACGTAGACGTCGGCCCCGAGCTGATCTGCGTCAACGGGTGCGTACGGTGCATACTGAACTCCATCAATCACGACGCAGATGTCCTCGTTGATCCTTCGCGCCTCTCGCACGATGGAGGCTGCATCCAGGTACGCACCGGTGACGTTGGATCCGTGAATGAAGGCAACCACTGACGTGTCCGGATCAACTAACTCGAGTATCGATTCCGTCTTCACCGTTCCGGTCATCGGGCAGGGGTCTGCGGCGCGAAATTCCTTGCCGAAGACCTGGGCTGCCCGGTACAGGGCATCATGAGTGGCGGGATGATCGAGGGTTGTCGTGACCACGTTTGATCCGGGGAAATGGGCGACGGCATCCCTGATGGTGCGAGATAGGGCGAGGGTGGCGGTGAGGGCGGCGACAACGGTACCGGAGGAGCCCAGAAAAACCCGGACGTCCTCCTCGCCCCGCCTGATTGTGTCCATCACATGATGGGATCCGGGAGTGTCTCTGTTGATCTGGTCAGGGATACAGGCCTCGCGCTCCATGATCTTTCCGACCTCCCTGAGTCGGAGGGATCCCGATGCTGAATCCAAAAAGACTCGTGAGCCCAGAAACGGGCATCTGTCAACGAAGGCGAAGCGGGACTGGATGTCCTGTAACAACGGGGGTGGAAACAGCTGTGGATGGGGTTTGCCCATTGCATGACCTTCCTTCCAGGTGCCCTCGAGAAATGGCCATTGAGGTACTTCACCCTATTCTACGTCCCAGATCAATCCCCTTCCGCAGGTTTGGTGCCCGGTGATCTCACCATCGTTGCGCCGGAAACGAATCCGGGAGCTGCCATGTCCCGGCTGGGAAGCTCCGACGCCATCAAGGGCAGGGACTCGTGTATCCAGGATTGAGCATTCTAACGGAGGGCTGGCGCGTAACACGCGAGCGATCGTTCACTGTGTTGATGCCGAGATGGTGCGGCCTTACGCTGAATGTGCCCGGGGAGAGGACCGGCGGCCGATGACGCGGTGCTCGGGACATGATCATCCCTGGAACCAGTGCTGCTTGTGGTTCGGGACCGAGTTGTATGGAGGAAAGATAGACCAGGGTCAGCGCCCTGGAATCCGTTCCGAACTCAGGGGGCTTCTGGTCGCCTCACGATGCGTGGGGATTCGGTGTGTGGAACACCGTGGAAAAGGACCAACTCTGTGTTTCACTTAGCCATTCTGCCAGCCTTTCAGCTGTAGCGGCATGGTCTTTTTGGGCCATCGTGCACATGTATTCCAGGTCCAAAGATGTGTAATGCACCTTGAGCATGCGCAATCCCCACTCGGAATCCGATGACGAACGCCAGCGGATGCAGGCACGGAGTCGATCCAGGATGATATCCTCAATACCGATAAGGTATAGGTGCCTGCCGCTCGGCAGGTTGATTTTTATGATTCGACCGGGGTCCGCATCTTCCAGAACGGCACCCGGAATCTCCAGTGCCACCTCGAGCTCGGGATGGTACCAGTGGCGGCCTTCCTGCAAGAAACCAGGCTGACCGAGAATATCCCGTGCAAGATCCCGGCCCTGCATAACCAGGTCGATGTCCAAAGTGGTGTACTGCCCCCTCGTGTAGACTTCCACCGCCAGTCCGCCGACCACTACGGGAATGACATCGTGGGGTTCGACCAGAGCCGTAAAGATCGCAGCAGTTTCCGTCATGATTTCGTAGGGGCTTCTGCCCGCCAGTTGCTGAAGGGCTCGCCTATGATGTTCCATTGAACTCACAATACCACTCTCTCTTGCTTATGATTCTGACCCTGCCTGTGGCAAGGTCTTCCTCCCATCTCCGTTTGCAGAGAAGATCCAGGATGTTCTGTTCCTCTTTGTCCCGCGGCCGCCGTCTGACCGCTTTCCCGCTGCGAGCTCGCAGAAGAACACGGTTGACCGCAGGCATCCTTTCCCGAATTCTCTCCTCTAGATCACGGGCGTTCCACTCACGCATGAAACATCACCCACCACTTACCTGTTTATGTCAATAATATCACAGCGTTCCCGACAAGACAACGCATGCACCATGAATCTGCGCGCGCATCTGAGCAATGCACTGCGGAGGTCCATACTTTCTCATCTGGGCTGGGCTGACCCAGCTACACCGGCAAGATCGTGGTATGCTCCGACTAGATGAAGGTGAAATCACCCGGAACGCCTCACCCAGATGTAGTTCAGGTATGCGAAGGCCGATGCAAAAATGGAGGTTCCCAATGATTCTTGCATGAGCTCTTGCAGGGGGCTCCC
>PWUC01000052.1 GCA_003562655.1 Clostridia bacterium | reverse complement strand
GCTCAGGCTCAAAAGCAGCAGAAAAGCCAGGACACACCGGATGTGAGACTCGAGATGGCGCAAGAAAGCACCCCCTTAGTGAGCATGTTGCTATGTGGGGCAAACTCTAGTAGTCTTGGAGAAATTCTAGCACTCTGGGCAATCTCTGGTCAATCATCTCCTGCGCGCACACTCCGACCCCCCTGCAGTCCTCCGTCTTCCCGGAGGAAAGCGTGTGATCATCCCTCCAGAGGTCCTCGCGAAGATCCCAGGGCCTTGTCTTCTCCCGATCTTCTGGCTACGCTAAAGGTGGATTTAATACCCATATCCAGAAGATAGGAGGCGGTACACGTGGAAAATCGGTACCTGGCGGCTGTGTGCGGGCTTTACTGCGGCATATGTGAGTACGAGGAGGGCCAGTGCTCGGGCTGCACCGCAATCGAGGGGCGCCCTTCGTGGGTGGCCGAGGTGGGACGTGACGTGTGCAACCTGTATGATTGCTGCGTCAACGATCGGGATCTGGAGCACTGCGGCATGTGCCCCGACCTGCCGTGTGAGATGTTCTCCTCTTCTCACGATCCCTCTCTCACCGGTGAGCAGGCCCGAGAGGACATCGCGAACAGGCGCAAGACACTGATCAGGCGACGCCATATCGGCACCGAGCGCTGGCTTGAGGAGCAGGAAGCCGCCGCTGCCCAGGACGGCGGCTGAGGGCCGCAAAATCACTAGTATGATCAGGTCTATGCTGCACGGAGCTGGTCGTACTCCATGTGTCTAGATAAGAGCATCACCGGAACCCCGAACGGTGTTGAAATAGATCGGCACTGCTCACGAAACCGTGAGCTCAAAGCGCACCCCAACAGCGAGGGCCGACCCCGCCGGTGCAGAGGCAGCGCCGGCTCTCGCCGGTGATTCAACCCGGTCGCCATCTTCGAATCAGCCCGCGCTGTCGGACAGGGCTTTCCCGGAGCGGAGACGCTGCTTCGCCTGGAAGACCAGCCCCTGGATCAGCTCCTCGCGGCTGGGATTGTCCTTGCCATCGTAGTAGGTGGCCACCATGGGGATGTTGAGGTCCCTTCGGAGCACACTCAACTGGGCCTCCACCACCGAGCCCGGCATGCAGGTGAAGGGTGCGACCAGTATCGCCCCCTCGGCACTTCCCCTCAGGGCCAGGGCACTGGTCCGTCCCACCGTCATCGGCGGCTCACCCCCGTAGTGTTCGGATATATATCTCTGCGACAGTTCTCTGAGCTGGGCCGGGGTCGGCTCATGCCCGTCGGGGAGAAGCCCATCGGCGGCAGCGGCAATCCGCATCTCGTCCCGGTGAGCCAGCCAGTTCAGCCCGGCAAAGCCAGCCTGCTGAGCCAGCGCGCCCACCCGACGGCTCTGTCTGAAAAGAGTCCTCGCCTCCTGATAATTGATGTAGCCGGTATAGGAGAACAGCTCCGTGGCCGGTGACAGGTTGACCTCTCCCCCGGCTCTCTCGATCTTGCGAATGATGTCCTGGTTTGACCGGTCGTCCAGCCTGACGTAGAACTCGCCGGCCAGTACGATACGGGGCCGCCTCTCCCCGGATGTGGCAACCCCCCCGAAGGCATCGGCCGCCTCCCTGATCAGTCTCTCAAAGGGACCGAGATGCCGTCCGGCCGCCACGGCAGCGGTCCTGAACCGGAAGCTGCGCAACAGATCCATCAGGGCATCCGAGTACCTGGCGAAGAGGGCATCACTCTGCCCCGCCTCCAGCTCGTAGGGGCGCGTGGCGTGAAGCATTTTATACAGGACATCCAGGGCCAGCGAACCGTCGAACATGCCCACGGCGAAACCGAGGCCGAACCCCCGTATCATCTCAAACAGCTCGCCGGCATAGATCATCTGCTCACCCAGCCCGGCCTGGTTCAGAAGCAGCGACTGGGTGGGAGCATAGAGGCCGTAGCGGCAGGGGCCGCAGGCCCAACCCTGGAAGAAGACCACCCGGCCCAGGTCGTCGTCCGTTCGCTCGGCATACTCGAGGAAGTCCTGGACGTTCTGTATCATCGGGAGGCACTCGTCGCCGTTGACATAGCGCCGCGCCAGGGTGAGATCCCGATCTTTGCTCCGGGGCAGCGTGTCGGCTTCGATGCCTGCGTTCTGCAGCATGGCGGCAAAGACTCTGCCGTGGTGCGAGGGTTCAGGTATCAGGACCTTTCTGTTTCTGAGTTCGCCCACCGGGAGAGTCCGCGCCGATATCAGCGTCGGCGGGGTGTAGCGCCTGCGCGCCAGGCAGGTATTTCTGAAGGCCTCCAACCTGGTGATCATGCCGGCCGGTGCAGTGTGTTCATCCATCGTCAGCCTCAGGCTGCTGGAGACACCCCGCAGATAGTGCCTGAGCATGGCGTTGGGCCCGCACAGGAAGGGGTCCTGCAGTATCGTGTACATCGTCGGCAGGCCGTGATCCCCGGCGCGGCGGTTCAGGTACTGGACGACGTGGGCGGCGGCCAGCATCCGCTGCAGCTGGGCCGGGTAGATGTTGTCGGCAGCCTCCCGCAGCCGCTCGAAGTCCTCGCCGAAGGCCTCCGGCGATCCG
>PWUC01000161.1 GCA_003562655.1 Clostridia bacterium | reverse complement strand
ATTATTACCAACCCATTTCATAGGCTGGGTGAACTTCGAAATCCAGTCATTCTTCATAGCAGCAGGAGCTGGCTTTTTTTCTCCTTGAGCTGCAGCAACAAGCGTGTCGTTAGAGACAGAGATTGGATACAAAGGTTTGCAAACTTTGTGAAAGAATTGAATTATAGTCATTTCGGGACCCCTGTTATTTTTCTTCACAGGCTGGGTCGCCTCCTCCTCCTCCTCCTCAGATGAATCCACCACATCAGCCAGCGTGACGTCTCCTTGGACAAGAACATTCATAAACTGATACCATTTGAACACTCCCTTCGCTTTTTCATCTTCAGATGCGTTCAGTAGTGCAAGCCCGCTTGGAAGATTGATATACTCTTCAATAGTCTCGCCATCAGCGCCATCATACAATCTGAAAGCAATCATTTTGCACTTATTCGACATCTTCCTCTTCCTCTTCCTCTTCTTCGTGGCGGGTTCGCTGCCATTCTCGTCATCTGGATTGAGATAATGCTTCCACCACTGCACCCACCCTTGAGGTGCGACGATAATGATGGCTGACCTGAAACACTTGAGCACGGGCCCCAACAACTTCCGCGTCAGCGTACCACCAGTTGAATTTGCAAATAATGTCGAGGGGTCATCAGCAATAATATAAATACGTGGTCAATCGAGCTGGCACAGATCGTTGAATGTATTCGGAAGTTTTTGAGATCCTCGGATTATCGGACAAGGCACATGCTTCATGTCTCCATAGCGTAGCCTATCCCCAAGTTCGGGGCCAATATTGGAGTCGAGTGCAGGAGGTGGGGAAATTTCAGCAACATCACTCTCGAAATGCTTCCAGCCATATGGTAATCTCTTCAATCTACTTCCAAAGCCCGTGTTTGTTGATGGTGGTAGCCACAAAAACCCCAGGCCAGATGTGGTGGTGCTGGTGACGAAATATGCTCCAAGTACTTCCTTTACAAGCTCACTCAACGCCTTGCGACCGAAAATCTGGCAGATGCGCTTGTCTTTCTTGAGTGGTATCGTTTCCATACCAGCTAAACTGGTGAAAACTCGAGTCATGCATCTGAGGTCCTTGCCTCCTTGCTCAGAATCGATCAAATTGCAAAAAGCGACCGTCACCTCTGGAATGTTGGCAGCGAGAAAACTCGTACTCAGTGACGTGGGCAACATATGATTGTCAGAACGCAAATCATTACGGATGAACGTCAATCGGCGCATGGCTTTGGTTGAGAGATTCGCATCGCCATCCTTCAGCAGCTTGAACAAGCTGGTGTTGTTAGGCAATTTGCGAGCAACATCGGTTATGACAGTAGTCACAATATCTGTGAAAGGCTTCCACTTTTTGTACCAGTCACCACACGTGCATCTTCCAAAGAGCAACCGAAGAGACTCCGCCGGAAGCCAGCCAACTTTACGTTGCTTGGGCAGGACCGGAGACTCGCTGGCCGTTTTCCAAATCCTGGTTATTTGCCATAAACCATTCGACTCCACTGGCTGCTTAGTATCTGGATCAATTACACGAAGCAGAACATCACCATCTTGGCAATCGAGGATTGGCGAATTTTTATCAACTTGGCCCGAGTCATTTGAGGTCATCTCAGCATCCCCAGAGGAGGAGTTATGCCCCTTGTTTGAGCGTGTACAACGCACTTGGGTGATGTCAATCTTGCAAAGAATTTGACTAGCTGGAGTGTCGGTAGGATATCCATAAATTAGGGAGCTATTTGATTTCTTCTTGCAACCCGGACAGCGAGGCTTGATGCAAGTCCAATCGTTCAACAAGAAAGCAGTCTGAGCGAGAAAATGCTCGAGTGTACGATCGTTAGTGTCATCATTGAAGATAATGCGCAAGGCCTGGCGGAGTTCATTTGCTGCGACGCCCCCATGCTGAAGAACACGAGACGCCCTCCGAAGGGAAAGCCAAAACACATCCATCAGCTTTTCAATCATAGAACTCCAATCTTGAGCCAGCTGATCAATTTTATCACAGCAAGCTTGACGCAAACCAACCGGTTTAATCTCTAGTTTTTCCAATTCATTTGGCCGGCTACCAGGGACTCCCATGTCCAAAAGAAAAGAAATAAGCTCCTCATTGATAACATTGCTATCCACATCGCAGAATTGACTGAGGTCGTTCAAAATATGGCCGTCTTTAAGTCTAGAAGGACTGAGGCTCCCAAGAACGCCCAAACTATCGAATGTCACATTATTTGGAGTGCGGTTGCTATCATCATAAGGCGCAATGCTTGACTCTGTTTTTTTTCGTTTTTTCATCTATATGAACAAACAAGGAACAGATTTAAAAAAGGGGGGAAGAGAAAAGAGAGTACAGTCGGTACCTTGAAAGAAAAGACAGAAAGTTTGTGTGGTAACACAACCCAGGAATTCAAAACGGCACACAGTTAAGTCTGAGAACGAAATGGAAGCGTGACTGGGCACAGGAAAGAGAACTGGAATTGCGAGATTCTGCATGGCATTGCAAAAAAAAATGTACAAAGATACAGAAAGTTGTGTGTTCATACCTCATAAGGGTGATTTCCTTT
>PWUC01000103.1 GCA_003562655.1 Clostridia bacterium | reverse complement strand
GGCTTGCGGGTGCATCCCCGCACCATCGAGCGCGCCCTCAGTGAGGGCGAAAAAGGGGGCTCCAGGTGAAACAGGTGAACGCAGAGACCCAGGTTGTCCGCTACGAAGCACTGCGGCGAGCAGCTTTTGGCCAGGAGTGTCCCAGGGATCACGGGCTTGCTCTGGTGATTCAGCAGGGGGTTTCGGCGTGGCTGGCCTGGGGGGAACTGGATACAGGTCCCACCCGCTGTGCCACCAGCGGCACAGTGAGGCCCAGGCCATCGGTACTCGAGATCCCGGAACTGGTGCCGGCGTTGACGAATATGGCCCTTGGGGTCATCAGGGGGTGACGAGATGGATGATCTGAACTCAAAGAAACTGACCCTGGATCACCTCGGTCGTCAGGCATATCTTTACATTCGGCAGAGCACGTACAGACAGGTCCACGAAAACCAGGAAAGCACGAGACGTCAGTACGCCCTTCGTGACCGGGCTATGGCTTTGGGATGGCCGTCGGAACGCATCGTCGTCATCGATTCGGACCTCGGCCAGTCGGGATCTTCAGCAGTGGACCGACCGGGCTTTCAACGTTTGGTGTCCGACGTGGGCCTGGGTCGGGTGGGCATCGTGTTGGGGTTGGAAGTGAGTCGTCTGGCCAGGAAGTCTTCCGACTGGATCCGGCTGTTGGAGATTTGTGCCCTCACGAACACACTACTTCTGGACGAGGATGGGCTCTACGATCCTGCAAACTTCAACGATCGATTACTTTTGGGTCTGAAAGGAACCATGAGTGAGGCGGAGCTGCACTTTCTCAAGGCGCGCATGCGTGGAGGGCTGTTGAACAAGGCTCGCCGCGGTGATTTGCGCACCCGGTTACCGACGGGTCTGGTGTATACTCCGGATGAACGGGTGGTCCTGGATCCCGATCAGCAGGTGCAGCAGGCCTTCCGCTGCCTGTTTGCCACTTTCCGACGGGCCGGGTCGGCTCTGGCCACGGTCCGTGCCTTTTACGACCAGGCCCTGAGCTTTCCCACAAGGATCTGGGCGGGACCACACAAGGGCGAGCTGCGATGGGATCCTCTGACGCATACGCGGGCACTTTCCGTACTGCGCAATCCCCGCTACGCCGGCGCATTTGTGTTCGGTCGTCATCGCTGCCGACGGACGCCCGATGGTCACAAGCGCAACGCTCTGCCCCGGGATGAATGGACCGCTTTCTTCCCCGAGGTTCACCCCGGCTATATTTCCTGGCCTCAATACGAGGAGAACCTCCGTCGCCTCGAAGCCAACCGGACAGTCTCACCGGAGCATTCACGCTCAACTCCGCCTCGCGAAGGGACTGCATTGCTACAGGGATTGGTCGTGTGTGGACGGTGCGGTCGCAGGATGGTGGTCCACTACCGCCAAAAGAAAACACGTATCTTTCCCGAATACCTGTGTTGTCGGGGCTTACAAGTCCAAGGGCGTGCGACCTGCCAGTGGATCGCGGGAGCCGACGTTGACGCAGCGGTCGGTGCCCTCGTGGTGGAGGCGTTCGCACCGCTTGCTCTCGAGGTTGCCCTGGGCGTCCAGGAGGATCTGGAGGCCCGGGCTGCTGAGGTTGATCGTCTCCGCCGTCAACAGGTTGACCGCTTGTGCTACGGTGCCCAGCTGGCTCAGCGCCGCTACATGAGCGTCGATCCGGAGAACCGCCTGGTGGCTGCCCAACTGGAAACAGAGTGGAATGAGGCCCTCTCCGCCTTGAAAGCAGCAGAGGAGGAGTATGAAGTTCAGCGGCAGGCAGACCAGATCGGCATCAACGAGGAGCAGAAAACGCGCATCCTGGCCCTGGCCACCGATTTCCCCCGGCTGTGGAACGATCCTCGCACCCAACCGCGTGACCGCAAGCGGCTCCTGCACCTGCTGGTGGAGGATGTCACGCTGATTCGGGGAGAAGAAATCACCGCCCATGTCCGCTTCAAGGGCGGTGCTATCCGCACACTCACGTTGCCGCTGCCCCTGCGGTCATGGGAGCGTTATCGTACGTCCAGGGCCGTGATCGAGGAAATTGACCGCTTGCTGGAGGAACACACTGAAGCTCAGGCAGCCCAAATCCTCAATGGCAGAGGCTTCCGCTCCGGCCATCAGCATCCGTTCACCGCCGGCATGGTGCATCGCATCACCCAGAGGTATAAACTCAAGACACGATACCAACGACTGCGACAGCGAGGACTGCTCACAGCCCCGGAAATCGCAGACCAGTGCGGTGTCTGCAGGGAAACGGTTACCCGCTGGTATCATGAGGGTCGGCTGAAAGGCTATCTGTGTGATGCCAGGAACCGACGTCTCTTCGAGCCTCCAGGGCCGGAACTACTACAGTGCAGCCGCCTCAAACCAGCACCTGAAACGGAAGCACGAATCTGACGTGCGGAAACTAACACCAGGAGGTGCAGTGTGAAGATGATTCCTAATGCTGTCGCTTGAGAGTCTTGATTTTGTTGTTGATCCCTTCGAGTTTGCTGGTGTGAATCCGATGGCACGCGTAGTTCAGAATACCCTGTCGGTGAGATTGAAGCATGCGTACGAACT
>PWUC01000064.1 GCA_003562655.1 Clostridia bacterium | reverse complement strand
CCACAGGCTGGTGTAACGCTTGTTCTTCTTCTTGAGAAGACCGCTGATCAGAAAGGCCGCCGTCTCCCCGTCGGGCGACAGGGCCACTCCGCCGGGGCTTTGGAACTTGGGAAAGTCTGCAAGGCTCAACCTCTCGGTCATTCGCTTCCTCCTATCGGATATACTCCACGATCTCGTCGACGGGGCGCCGCGGCCGAGCGTCGGGACTCTGAGCCGGGTATCCCACCGGGGTCATGCCTACCGGGCGGAGGTGCTCGGGCAGGGAAAGCGCCCGGATGCAGGCCTCCTCATCGAAGGCTCCTATCCAGCAGGTGCCGAGTCCCATGGACTCTGCCGTCAGCAGCATGTTCTGCATGGCCGCCGCGGTGTCCTGGATGCAGTAAAGGTGCCGGCCCCGGTCCCGGTATCTCTGGGCGGAACGTTCGGGATCAGCACAGACCACTATGATCACCGGCGCCTCGGCGATGAACTCCTGCCCGAGGGCCACCTCAACCAGCTGGTTCTTCATCGTCTCGTCCTCGACCACGTAGAAAAACCACGGCTGGCGGTTGCCCGCACTGGGCGCCCAGTGGGCGACCTCCAGCAGGGTCTCGACCGTCCCCTCCTCCAAAGGTCGGTCCTCGTAACGCCTCACGCTTCTACGTCTCCTGATCACATCGACTATATCCACGTATGGCACCTCCATGTGATTATGGTTCTTCAGGGGAGAGCAAAACCCTACTAGTGACCGGCACCCGCGGTGGGCGGACCGGGGGCGGGGAGAGGGTCCGGGGCGATGCGGGCAGCCCGCCCCCGCTGGACCGTCACCGCGCCGAGAAAGACCAGTCCCACCGCAGCCACCATCACCACGTTCAAAGGGTCCCCGAATATGACAAAACCCAACAGGGGCGAGAGAGCGGACCCGGAGGCGGTTATGATATTTACACTAGCCACCTCGGTCATGGACAGGGCACTGGTGAGCGAGATCTGGGCGAACACGTTGCAGAGCCCAGCGAGGGCCAGGAAGAGCCCATCCCGTGGCTCCAGCATCCCGGGTACCGGGTATCCCCGAAACACCAGCAGCAGGTTCAGTGAGACCAAACCCGAAAGCACCGTGAACAAGAGCACGCTGAACCTGTCGGCTCCCCGCAGCATGATGAAACGGTTGACCGTAGAGAGGATCGTCCAGCAGAGCGCCGCCCCAACCCCGAAGGCTATCGCCCACGGCCACGCATCCCCGGGAGCGTCGACCATGCTCCGGCCCAACCCCAGGAGCACCAGTCCGCTGCAGAAGACACCCAGCCCCAGCACCATCCTGCGGTTCAGCAGCTCCCTCAGCAGCAACAGACCCAGGACCGCCCCCCACACCGCCGTGGACTGGGTGGCCGGCACGGTGAGGGTCACGCCTCCGAGGCTGAAGGCCCGGATCCAGAGGATGTTGCCGACTCCGTAGCTGATGGTGGCGGCGACGAAGAGTAGACCAAGGCCCCTGAATCCCACGAAGGAGGCACAACGGGGAGACAGCTGCATCCAGCGCTTGCGGGAGCGGGCGACGACCACCAGGACGAACACCATGGTCGGCACCGCCATGACCATCGCGCTGAACACGGGGTCCACGCCGCCGGAGATCGCCCGTATCAGGAGCCCCTGGGACACATAACCCAGGGCAGCCCCCACCGCCCACCATTCGCCCGTCGAAAAGGATCTCACTTCACCAGCCTCTTTCCCCTGGTTTCAGGTCTGCATATTCCATGTTAGACCGCCTGCCTGCCGATGATCAACAAACCCATCCCAGGCAGGAGGTTACCCGGCGATGAAAGAATTAGGAATAGGTCAGGATGATTCGATGAGAGGAGGAATCGACGATGGATGAGACCACCAAGAATGTCCGCTCCTGCCCCGGAGCCGGGTTTCTGTCCGATATGTGCGAGGCTGCGGGCGTCTCGGGTCACGAGGCCCGCCTGGGCGACCTGGTGACAGAGCGTTTCCGTCCCCTGGTCGACGAGATACGCCGCGACACCCTCGGCAACGTGATCATGCTCAGGCGGGGGAGCGGCCAGGACGCACCCTCGATAATGATGGCGGCCCACATGGACGAGATCGGGCTCATGGTCACCGCCGTGGAGAAGAGAGGATTCTTACGGTTCACCCGGGTCGGCGGCGTGGATCCCCGGACCCTTCCCGCCAAGGAGGTCACCGTCCTGGCAGACCAACCCCTGCCGGGAGTGATCGGGGTCAAGCCCCCCCACCTCATCTCCGCCGACGAACGGAAGAAGGCCATCAAGATGCAGGACATGTACATAGACGTCGGACTCGACGAGGAGCAGGCGAAGGAGAGGGTCCGCGTCGGCGACCCGATCGTCCTGCGCCGCCGGACGTACGAGCTGCTCGGAGACCGCATGGCGGGCAAGGCCATGGACGACCGGGCGGGGGTGGCCACCCTGTACGTGGCTGCCGAGAGGCTGGCGACCCTGCACCACGAGGCCGATGTATACTTCGTGGCCACGGTGCAGGAGGAGGTCGGCCTGAGGGGTGCGGTGACCAGCACCTTCGGCATAATGCCCGACCTGGGGAT